>JAEXXY010000168.1 GCA_023451855.1 Actinomycetes bacterium | reverse complement strand
GTGCAGGCCCACGGTGCGCCCGTCGGCGGTGAACCCGCAGTTGACGGTGGCGGCCGGCTGGCCGGAGAGGTTGTACGGGGCCGTGTAGCCGATGTGGGCCATGCCCTGGTCGCCCTCCCCCCACGGCATCGGCCACTCGGCGGGGAAGGCGGCCATCGGTGCGACGGGGGACAGGACGAGGTCGAAACGCTCGGTGGCGGCGACGGTCGCCTGCTGGATCGCCATGATGCTCGAGTAGTCGCGCAGGACGGCCCGCCCGTCGACGTCGGCGGCGGCGGCGACCCAGCGCCGGATGAACGGCAGGACTCGCTCGCGGGCCTCGGGCTCGAGGGCCTCGTGGTCGACGAGGGAGCGCACCCGCCAGAACTGGTCGAGGTCGGCGAGCAGACGCGGCGTCAGGAACGGCTCGAGCGGCTCGACGTGGGCGCCGGCGTCGGCGAAGAGTGCCGCCGCACGTTCGACGCGGGCGCGCACCTCGGGGTCGAGCGGCAGCCCGCAGCCGGCGTCGAGCTGCAGCCCGACGCGTAGGCCCGCGACGTCGAGCGGTGTCGCCGACACGTCGAGGTCGAGGTCGGCGGGCGGCAGGGCCGTCCAGTCGCGCGGGTCGTAGCGGCCGATGACCGACAGGAGAAGGGCGAGGTCGTCGACCGTGCGGGCCATCGGGCCGGCGACGCGTCCGAGGTAGGGGTTGTCGAGAGGGACGCGGCCGGCGCTCGGCTTGAGCGTGGCGATCCCGAGCCACGTGCCGGGCAGCCGGATCGAGCCGCCGATGTCGGTGCCGACGTGGAGCGGGCCGTAGCCGCCGGCCGCGGCGGCGCCGGCCCCCGAGCTCGACCCCCCGGTCGTCAGGGTCGGGTCCCAGGGGGAGCGGGTGGTGCCGTGCAGGCTGGAGACGCCGGAGCTGAGCATGCCCCAGTCGGGCATGACGGTGGAGCCGGTGACGATGCCGCCGGACTCCTCGACGCGCTCGACGACCGGGCAGCTGCGCTCGGGGACCACCGGGGTGACGCCGGCGTTGCCCACCTGCATGGGCACGCCGGCGCGGGCGAGGTTCTCCTTGATGGTCACGGGGACGCCGTCGATCGGGCCCATCGGCTCGCCGGCCCGCCAGCGCGCCTCGCTCTTGGTCGCGGCCCGCTCAGCGGCGTCGAAGTCGTGCACGGAGAAGGCGTTGAGCTCGGGCTCGCGGGCCTCGACGACCTGCCGGACGTCGCGCAGCACGTCGACGGGGGAGAGGTCGCCCGACCGGTAGGCCGCCACGAGCTCGGTGGCCGTGAGTGCTGCTGGGCGTGTCTGGGCGACAAGTGGATTCGCCATCGAGGTCCTCCCGTGCGGACGGCTGGCCGAGCGGCGTGGTGACCCTTCGGCCGGGCGGACGAACCCTTGACATCGGGCTCGATGAGGGCAACGGTACCTCTCAGCGCAGAAAAGTCCACTGGTCAGACCAGTGAACGGAACGCAACCCTGGAGAGCCAACAGACCATGACGGTGCGACTCGCAGTGATCCCCGGCGACGGCGTCGGGCCCGAGGTCGTCGCGGCGACGGTGCCGGTGCTGCACGCTGCCCTCGCGGCCCACGGTGAGACGCTCGAGACGACCGAGCTCGACTGGGGCGGCGAGCGCTACCTCCGCGAAGGCCGCGCCATGCCGCTCGACGGCGCCGACACCGTCCGCGCCCACGACGCCGTCCTCTTCGGCGCGGTGGGACGGCCCGACGTGCCCGACCACGAGCTGGTCTGGGGCCTCATCATCGGCCTGCGCCAGGAGCTCGACCTCGCCGTCAACCTCCGCCCCGTCCGGGCCTTCCCCGGCGTGCCGAGCCGCGTGCGCGGCGTCGAGGGCGTCGACCTCGTCATCGTCCGCGAGAACACCGAGGGCGAGTACGTCGGCGCCGGCGGCGTCGCCCACGCCGGCACCGGCCACGACCTCGGCATCGAGGTCGCCGTGCACTCCCGCCGCGTCATCGAGCGCGCCGCCGAGCACGCCTTCACCCTCGCCGAGCAGCGGCACGGACGGCTGTCCCTCGTGACGAAGTCCAACGCCATGCGCCACGGCTACCCACTCTGGGACGCTGTCGTGCGCGAGGTCGCCGAGCGTCACCCCGACGTCGACCTCGAGGTCGTCCTCGTCGACGCCATGGCCGCCCGGATGGTCCAGGACCCGCACTCCCTCGACGTCCTCCTCGCCGGCAACCTCTTCGGCGACATCCTCAGCGACCTCGCCGCCGTGCTGGCCGGGGGCATGGGGATGGCGCCGAGCGCCAACGTCCTGCCGGGCGGAGGCGTCCCCGGCGTCTACGAGCCCGTCCACGGCTCGGCGCCCGACATCGCCGGCCGGGGCATCGCCAACCCCACGGCGTGCATCCTGTCCGGCGCGCTCCTGCTCGACGACCTCGGGCACACCGCTGCGGCCACCGCCGTGCGCGTGGCCCTGGGCGCCACCCTGTCCGACCCGACCCACCACACCCCCGACCTCGGCGGCACGGCGAGCACCACCACGCTCGGCGCCGCGGTCCTGCACGAGATGGAGACACGATGAAGGACTCCCGCATCGGCACGGCTGCGGCCGGCGTCCTGCTCCTCACCGTCACCGCCGCCTGCTCGGCCGGCTCCGGTGCGTCCGGTGGGTCCGGCGGGCCCAGCGGTGGGGCGGGCGGCTCGGGCGACACCAAGCTCACCGTCGGTCTCGTCGCCGAGCCCGCGAGCCTGGACTTCACGACCAAGGACGGCGCCGCGATCTCGCAGGCCCTCCTCGACAACGTCTACGAGACCCTCGTCAAGGTCGACCAGAACGGCGACCTCAAGCCCGAGCTGGCGTCGTCGTGGAAGGTGTCGCCGGACCGCAAGACCTACACCTTCGACCTCGTGCCGAACGCGACGTTCTCCGACGGGCAGACGTTCACCGCGAAGGACGCCGTCTTCTCGATCAACCGCGTCAAGACCGACTGGACCATCTCGCTCAAGTCCGCCATGGACGTCGTCGCCGACGCCAAGGCCCTCAGCGACACCCAGCTGCAGGTGACGCTGAGCAAGCCGAGCAACAACTGGCTCTACCGGATGTCGACGCGCGTCGGCGCCATGATGACCGAGAAGGGCGTCGCCGACCTCGCGAACAAACCGGTCGGCACCGGGCCGTACACCTTCGGCACGTGGAAGCGTGGCGACTCCATCACGCTCAAGGCCAACCCGTCCTACTGGGGCACCAAGCCGTACTTCCAGGACGTGACGCTCAAGTACTTCAAGGACCCGACGGCCCTCAACAACGCCCTGCTCACCGGCACGATCGACGTCATCGGCACCGTCCAGGCGCCCGAGTCGCTCGCCCAGTTCGAGAACAACCCGAAGTACGAGATCGTCGAGGGCACGACCAACGGCGAGGTCGTGCTGTCGTTCAACAACGGCAAGGCGCCGTTCGACGACCGCAAGGTGCGCCAGGCGGCCCGCTACGCCATCGACCACAAGGCCCTGATGGACACCTGCTGGGCCGGGCGCGGCACGCTCATCGGCAGCATGGTGCCGCCGACCGACCCCTGGTACGAGGACCTCACCGGCCTCTACCCGCACGACCTGGCCAAGGCCAAGGCGCTCGTCGCCGAGACGGGCGTGGGCAAGACGCCGATCCGGCTGCGCATCCCGACGCTGCCCTACGCGGTGTCCTGCGGCCAGGTCGTCAAGAGCCAGCTCGAGCAGGCGGGCTTCCAGGTGACGCTCGACCAGCTCGAGTTCCCCGCCGTGTGGCTCGGCACCGTGTTCACCGACGCCGACTACGACATGTCGATCGTCGCCCACGTCGAGCCGCGGGACCTGCCTGCGGTCTTCGGCGACCCGAAGTACTACACGCGCTACGACAACGCCCAGCTGCAGTCCGACCTCGCCGCCGCGGACACCGGCACGCCCGAGGAGCAGGTGACGCTCATGAAGAAGGCGGCTCGCGAGCTGTCGCAGGACGCCGCCGCCGACTTCCTCTTCCTGCTGCCCAACCTCATGGTCGCCGAGAAGGGCATCACCGGGCTGCCGAAGAACGCCATCACCGAGTCGTTCGTCCTGCGCGACCTCGCGCGCGCCTGACGGACCGCCCAAGGACAGGGACCCTCCCCGATGCTGCTGCAGGTCGTCCGGCGCACCGCGATCCTCCTCGCGAGCCTCGTGGTCAGCTCCGTGATCGTCTTCGTGTTCATGGTGCTGCTGCCGGGCGACCCGGCGCGCGTCGCCCTGGGCGTCAACGCGTCCGAGGCGTCCGTGGCCCAGCTGCGCGAGCAGTTCGGCCTCGACCGCCCGCTCGTGACGCAGTACCTGTCGTGGGTCGGGGGCCTCGTGCGGTTCGACCTCGGCACGAGCTACGTGTCGCGGGCCGAGATCGCCCCGCAGATCCTCGACCGGCTCCAGGTGACCCTGTGGCTCGTCGTCTGCGCGATGGTCGTGGCGCTCGTGCTGGCCCTGCCGCTCGGCACGCTCATGGCGGTGCGCCACCGGCGCCCGAGCGGCGTCGTGCTGTCGGCGCTCTCGCAGGTGGGCGTCGCGGTGCCGGCGTTCCTCATGGGCATCCTGCTCATCACCGTCTTCGCCGTGAAGCTGCAGTGGCTGCCGGCCAACGGGTGGACGCCCCCGAACGAGGACCCGGCGATGTTCCTGCGCCAGCTCGTCCTGCCGGTGCTCTCGCTCGGGCTCGTCCAGGGCGCGGTGCTCACGCGGTACGTGCGCAGCGCCGTGCTCGACGTGCGGCGCGAGGACTACATCCGCACGGCGCGCGCCAAGGGCCTGGGCCCGACGCGGGCGCTGTGGCGGCACGGGTCGCGCAACGCGGCGATCCCGGTCGTCACGGTCCTCGCGCTCCAGCTGGCCACGCTGCTCATCGGCGCCGTCGTCGTCGAGCGCGTCTTCGTCATCCCCGGCCTCGGCAGCCTCCTGCTGGACCAGGTGGCCAACCGCGACCTCGTCTTCGTGCAGGACATCGTCATGCTCCTCGTCGTCGCGGTCCTGGTCGTCAACTTCGTCGTCGACCTGCTCTACCTCGTCATCGACCCGAGACTCAAGGTGGGTGCCCGATGAGCGCCGACACCGTCCGCCCGCACGCCGCCCCGGCCGGCACCGTCACACCCGACCCCGGCATCGTCGCGGCCGGCCCGAGCCGACGCCGCCCGGGAGCCACCCTCGTCGTCGGCGCCGTCCTCGTCGGGATCGTCGTGCTCATGGCGCTCGTCTCGTTCGTGTGGACGCCCTACGACCCGACGTTCGTCGACGCGTCCGCCCGGCTGCGCCCCATCGGTGACCCCGCGCACCTGCTCGGCACCGACAAGCTCGGCCGCGACGTCCTGAGCCAGGTGCTCGTCGGGGCGCGCACGACGCTGTTCGTCGGCGTCGTCGCCGTCGGCGTCGCCGGGCTCATCGGCGTGCCGCTCGGCCTCGTCGCCGCCATGGGCACCCGCTGGCTCGGCGAGACGCTGATGCGGGGGATGGACCTGCTCCTCGCCTTCCCGGCCCTGCTGCTCGCCATCATGTTCGGTGCCGTCTACGGCGGCAGCACGCTCGTGGCGATGGTCGCCATCGGCATCGCGTCGGTGCCGAGCTTCGTGCGGCTCGTGCGCGGCGGGTCGCTGCAGGTGCTCGGCACCGAGTACGTCCTCGCCGCGCGCGCCGCCGGCCGCAGGCCGTGGTCCATCGGGCTGCGGCACGTGCTGCCGAACGTCAGCGGCCTCGTCATCGTGCAGGCGTCGGTGTCCTTCGCCATCGCCGTGCTCGCCGAGGCGGCGCTGTCCTTCCTCGGCTACGGCACGCCACCACCGACGCCGTCGTGGGGCCGGATGCTCCAGGAGAGCCAGGAGCTGCTCTTCTCCGCCCCGCGGCTCGCGCTCGTGCCGGGGGTCGCCATCGCCGTGGCGGTGCTCGGCTTCAACCTGCTCGGCGACGGCCTGCGCGACCACTTCGACCCCCGGCTGGAGGACCGCCGATGAGCCAGACGCGTGTACTCGACGTCGAGCGCCTCGACGTGCGGATCGGGCGCCACCACCTGCTCCACGACCTCTCCTTCACGATCGACCGGGGCGAGCGCGTCGGGCTCATCGGCGAGTCCGGCTCGGGCAAGTCACTGACGAGCCTCGCGCTGCTCGGCCTGCTGCCCGAGGACGCACGCGTCGACGGCTCGGTGCGCCTGGCCGGCGTCGGCCCCGACCTCGCGTCGGCGACCGAGCGACAGTGGTCCCGCGTCCGCGGCCGAGAGGTGGCGATGGTCTTCCAGGAGCCGATGACCGCGCTCAACCCGACGATGCGCATCGGCGACCAGGTCGGGGAGGCGATCAGCGGGCCCGGCGACCGGCGGGCCGTGCGCACCCGCGTCGTCGAGCTGCTCGACCAGGTCGGGCTGCCCGACCCCGCCGACGCCGCCCGCGCCTACCCGCACCAGCTCTCCGGCG
>JAEXXY010000086.1 GCA_023451855.1 Actinomycetes bacterium | reverse complement strand
ACGCGACGAGCTGCTCGAGCACCTGCACGGGCTCGGGGTCGGGGCCCGGGCGCTCTGGCGGCCGCTGCACGCGCAGCCGCCGTTCGCGTCGGCGCCGCTGCTCGGCGGGGGCGTCGGCGACGGCCTCTTCGCCCGCGGCGTCTCCCTGCCCTGCGCCACCGAGCTCACCGACGCCGACCAGGACCGGGTCATCGAGGCGGTCCGCTCCTTCTTCTGAGACCGGCAGGGAAAGCCCCGGAGCCCACGCGTCGGGCGGGAGTGCCGCTGGGGACAGGAAGTTGGCAGGATGGGCCCGGTGGAGATCGCGACCGGGTTGCTGGCGATCGCCGCGACCGTCCTCGGCGGGGCGTGGCTGGCTGACCGGCTGCGCCTGCCCGCCCCCCTCGTCCTCATCCTGCTCGGGATCATCGGGTCCTTCCTGCCGTTCGTGCCCCAGGTGGCGCTGACGCCGGAGGTCGTGCTCCTCGGCATCCTGCCGCCGCTGCTCTACGCCGCCGCGATCCAGACCTCCCTCATCGACGTCCGCACGTACAAGGGCACGATCCTGTCGCTGTCGGTGGGCCTCGTGCTCTTCACCGCCCTCCTCGTCGCGCTCTTCCTGCAGCAGGTGCTCGGCCTCGAGTTCGCGGTGGCCTTCGCCATCGGGGCCGTCGTCGCGCCGCCCGATGCCGTGGCCGCCACCGCGGTGGGTCGCCAGATCGGGCTGCCGCGCCGCCTCGTGACCATCCTCGAGGGCGAGTCCCTCCTCAACGACGCCACGGCCCTCGTGGCGCTGAGCACGGCCCTCGCCGCGGCCGGGCTCGCCACCGGCGGCGTGTCCCAGGGCGTCACCTTCGGGGGCGTCGTCGGGCAGTTCCTGTGGGCGTCGGTCGGCGGCGCGGCCATCGGGTTCGCCGTGGCGCTCGTCGTCGTGGGGCTGCGCAAGCGGTTCTCGACCGAGCCGGCCTTCGACACGGTCCTGTCGTTCATGGTGCCCTTCGCCGCCTACGTGCCGGCCGAGGAGCTGCACGCGTCGGGCGTCATCGCCGTCGTCACGGCAGGGCTCATCCTCGGGCACCGGTCTCCGCGCTCGCAGACCGGAGCCTCGCGCCTCGCCGAGCGGATCAACTGGGGCTCGATCCAGTTCCTCCTCGAGAACGCCGTGTTCCTCCTCATCGGCCTGCAGGTGTTCTACGTCATCGAGAAGGTGCGCGCCTCGTCGCTCTCGTGGGAGACCATCATCTGGGCGGCCTTCGGGACGCTCCTCGTCGTCCTCCTCGCCCGACCGTTGTGGGTGTTCCCGTTCCGGTGGCTCAAGGCCACCGTGCTGCGCCTCGAGACGCCCTCGCCGTGGTCGCACACGGCGGTCCTGTCGTGGGCAGGCATGCGCGGCGTCGTGACGCTCGCGGCGGCCCTGCTGCTTCCGGTGACCACGCCGCACCGCGAGGTCCTCGTGCTCGTCGCGGTCGTCGTCACCGTCGGGACGCTGCTCATCCAGGGCACGACCCTCCCGGGTCTCGCACGTCGGCTCGGGGTGCGTGGCCCGGACCCGCGCGAGGACGCGCTCCAGGCCGCGACGGTGCTCCAGGCCGCGACGCGGGCCGGGCTCGACGCGCTCGATGCCATGCCCGAGGTCGACGAGGCGACCCGCGCGACGCTGCGCGAGCGCGCCGACGACCGGCTCAACCAGATGTGGGAGCGTCTCGGCCCGCGCGGCGTCGACGTCGTCGAGACGCCGAGCGAGCGGTACGTGCGCGCCCGGAGGGCGATGCTGCAGGCCGAGCGCGACGAGGTGCTGCGTCTGCGCGACGAGGGGCGCGCCGACCAGGCCGTGCTCCGCGTCGTGCTCGCCGCGCTCGACCTCGAGGAGACGATGCTCGAGCGCATCGACGACCAGCAGGAACGACTGGCACAGAACGAGATGTTGCCGGTGGAGACGATCGAGGCGCCGTGCGAGCACCTGGAGGACACCGACACGTGCGCCGAGCCGCGCACGCCCGAGGGCTGCGAGGAGTGCCTGCGCGACGGTACGACGTGGGTGCACCTGCGCCTGTGCCTCCGGTGCGGACACGTCGGCTGCTGCGACTCCTCGGAGTTCAAGCACGCGACGGCGCACTTCCACGAGACGCAGCACCCGGTCATGCGTTCCATCGAGCCGGGGGAGACGTGGCGCTGGTGCTACATCGACGAGGTCGTCGGCTGAGCCTGCCGGGCGGACAGGCTCAGCGCAGCGAGCTGATCGCCTCGACGATGCGCTCGGCGTTCGAGCGGTCCCGGTGGGTGAAGAAGGCGTCCGCCCGGTCGGCGTAGGTTGCCTCCACCGCGCCACCCGAGCGCAGGTACCCGACGACCGCTGCCACCGCGTCCTCCGCCTCGACGGCCGCAGGTCCGAAACCGTGGTCGGCGGGGTCGAAGTAGCCGGGCCGGTAGTGACGGCTGTAGAAGTCGTCGCGGTCGAAGGGACACAGCACCATCGGGGTGCCGAGGTAGGCGGCGTCGAAGAACGTCGAGGACCAGTCGGTCACGAACACCGAGCACTCGCGGATCGCCATCTGGATGTCGCGCGACCGGGGATCCCCGAACACGTACCTCGGCTGTGCCTCCACGAGGTCCCTCACGTGGGGTGCGACCTCGTAGTGCGGCAGGAACTCCAATGTCGCGTCGTGCCGCTCCAGCTCGGCCTGCAGGTCGGGGGAGGCGAGGAAGGCCCGGAGGAACGCGACGTACGCCGAGTCGGCGAGGGCCTCGCGCGCCGCCTTCGTGCGGGCGTAGGACGGGCTGACGAGGTAGCTGCGCCACGTGGGCATGAACAGGACCCGGGGGCGCGGTGCCGGCGCCTTGACCAGGGTGTCGAACCGGGCCAGGCCGGTGGTCACCACCTGGTGGGTGTAGTCCATCCGCTCACGGACGAACTCGGCCTCGGCGTCGGAGGAGGTACAGAACAGGTCGAACCCGGTGATGCCGCGGTGCAGCGCGTGCGACACGTCGTTGTAGATGACGCCGTGCTGCAGGAACACGCGACGGCTGCCGACGCGCCAGGCCAGGTGCCGCTGGTACTGCTCGCGCGACCAGCCGTCCGGCAGCATGTAGGCGTCGATGTCGTAGGAGTTGACGAGGACCGACGCGTGCAGCATGAGCCAGCGGTGGCGCCGGCTGCTGTGCGCCACGACGTTGCCGAGGCGGGAGAGATCGGCGAAACCGGGAGCGTCCCGATCGAGCACGTAGTACACGGGCAGCTCGGGGTGGTGGCGCCGGACGTAGCGGAACAGCGCGACGGAGTTGTCCTGCGTCGTGTCGCGCCGCTCGCCGAGCAGCCAGATGTCCTTGCCCCGCATGAACGGGCGCGACAGCGCCCGGCGCAGCCGCTCCGCGCCGAAGGGCGCCCGCGTGCGGAACGCCGTGACGTCCTCGCGCAGGAGGCTGCGGCTCAGGCGGCGGCGCTCGGCCGGCGTGCCGGCGCGTCGCACGGACAGCTGGCAGTTGTCCCAGCGGTCCACCCGCGGAAGGATGCTCAGCCCGGCCCGGCGGTGGTGCCGTGCGGAGCGCAGGTAGCCCTGGCTCGGCTTCGTGCGGGTCGAGGCCTGCCCCGTGGGGGTGAGGAACACCAGCCGCAGGTGGTGCTGCCCCTCCTTGAGTCGCGAGAGCGGCACGACCGCCTCGAAGCCGCTGTACCGCAGCTCGGGGGCGCGCACCGCGACGTCCGGGCGCTCGACGACACGGGCCGGGGTGGTGATCCCGCTGCCGCGCACGCGCAGACCGAGCTCGAGGGTGGACCCGGCACTCAGGTTCAGACCGGGCACGTTGAGCCGCCCGGTCACCACGAGCTCCTTGCCGTGGCGCACGCTGACCGACTCCAGCCAGGCGTGGACCGTGTCGAGGCCCATGACCTCGTCGAGGTCCTCGTAGCGGTCCAGCACGAGCCGGCCGTCCTGGGCCCTGACCCGCGTGGCGTGTCGCGCGCGCTCGGAGAACAGCTCGAAGTCCTGCTTCATCACGGCGCCGTACGGGATGCGGTGCCGGGCATTCAGCGCCGCCCCCGTGACCGCCTCGGGCGGGAAGCCGCCGTACACCGCCACGGCGCGGTCGAAGAAGTCGCGCAGCGCCGGGCCGTCAAGCATCTCCGGCGCCCGCAGCAGGAAGCCCTGGAAGCTGCGCACCATGAAGGAGCGCAGGGCGGCGGCGCGATCCTCGTCGAGCCCGGGGAGCAGGCCGGACAGCATCTCCTCGACGAGCAGGTGGTCCTCGAAGTTCGTCGGGTTCGAGAAGAGCGAGTCCATGATCGAGCCGCTGACCTCGCGCTTGCGGTACCGGTAGACCACCGTCCGCGTCAGGACGGTACCGCGCGACCACAGCAGTGCGGGCAGGGTGACGTACACGTCCTCGAAGTGGACACCCTCGCCGAACCGCAGCCCGTGCGCCTCGAGATGGCTGCGGCGGAAGATCTTGTTGCACGCGCTCGCGCTGTGGACGAGGGCGGGGGCCTCGGCCAGGCTGGCGACCCACCGGGGTTCCGGTCGCAGCTCCGACTGCCAGGGCCAGGTCGTGGCCTGCGGGAACGTCTGCATGTTGCCGACCACGACGTCGACCTCGTCGGTGACGAGGGAGCGCAGGGTCGACGTGGCACCGGCCGGCAGCACGTCGTCGGAGTCGCAGAACGCGACGAACGTCCGCGTCGACGCGTCGAGGCCCGCGTTCCGCGCGGCTCCCAGGCCGGCGTTCTGCTGGCGGATCAGGCGGACGTTGTCGTGAAGCTCGGCGAAGCGCGTCGCGAGGTCGCCCGACGCGTCGGTGCTGCCGTCGTCGACGAGGACGACCTCCAGCTCGGCGAAGTCCGGCTGCGCCTCGATCGACTCGAGACACTCGGTGAGGTAGCTCTCGACGTTGTAGATCGGGACGATGACGGTGAGGTCATCGGGTGCGCCCGGGACGCTCATGCCTCGTCACCGTGCGCCGGACGCTCGAACGAGGACGGGAGCGGGAAGTACTGCTGCAGGAAGGTGCTGATCATCCTCGCCTGGGTGGCGGGGTCGATGCCGGTGGAGTCGTGGTCGTTGAGGCAGAAGACGTCGAAGTTGCGCTTGCGCAGCAGCCCCTCGAGACGGGCCGGGGTGTCGGGCCGGGCGATGTCGGCGTAGAAGTAGGCGATCGATCCCGGGACGGCGCGGCCGGTGAAGTAGCCGTAGTAGTGCGCGAGCGAGGACGGGATCGCGATGTCGGAGTCGCTCCTGAACTGCGCGCGGGCGGTGCGCCCGTGGTCCTCGGCGAAGGTGCGCTCGATCTCCTCGAGCACCGATCGCCGCATCGAGTGCGGCACGTGCTTCATCTTGTTGGTGACCTGGTGGCCGAACGCCGAGAGGAGGAGGTCGCGGTTGCGCTTGCCGGCAGCCATGACCGGCCAGTCCTCGGGGGCCGGGCCGCCGAGGTTGATCTTGGCCGTCGAGGGGAAGAAGTTCGTCAGGCCGTTGCTGCGCACGAAGCGGCTCGGCTCGACGGACCGGCCGAAGAACACGTCGTCGTTGAGGTAGAGGAAGTGCTCGGACAACCCCTCGATGTGGTGCAGCTGCGACTCGATGGCGTGCGAGTTGAAGGTCGGCAGGCGGTCGTGGTCGGTGAAGATGTCCCGGTGGTCGACGACCGTGATCTTGGGGTGGCTCGTGTCGAGCCACGTGGGCACCTGGGCGTCGGTGACGATGTAGACGTGGTTGACCCATCCGGCGTACATCTCGAGCGAGCGCAGCGAGTAGCGCAGCTCGTCGCGGGACAGGAAGCGTGAGGAGTTCGTGGCCAGGCGGTTGACGGCGCCGGCGCCCTTGACCTCGCGCAGGGTCCGCTCGTACCGCTCCTCCCACGCCGGGTCGGAGCCGTCGACCCACGTGTAGACGACGTCGACGGGGGTGCGCACGGAGTCCAGCGTCGGGTGGCTGACGCGAGCCAGCGTCGGCCGGGCGCGGCCGTCCACGTCGCGCAGCTCGATCGTCTGGTTGTCCGGCTCGACGACGTCGATCCAGTGGTTGCGGCGCGGTGCGACCCACGTGCCGGCCGGCACCGGCTGGCTCCCGAGGGCGAGAGGGCCGTCCTGGCTCGTCTCCTCCCAGAACTGGACGTCGCAGCCGAGGTCACCGGCGCTGAGGAACTGCCGATCCGGCGTGCACAGCGCCCGGAAGACGCGAAGGTGCGAGGCCCCACCCGGGATGACGCGGTGGCCGATGAGCCGGGGGCGCACGATCCGGCCACCGGAGACGGGGGCGGCGTACGCACCGCTCGGGGCCAGCTCACGTTCGAGCGCGACCCGCGCCTCGTGGGCGGAGTCGGACGGGACGACGACGAGGCGTCGGCGGTTGGTCTCCGACTCGAGCACGACGTGCTCGACGCCGTGGGCCTCGAGGGCGTCCGCGACCAGGGCCAGGTTGTCGGCGAGGACGCGCACGGAGGAGAAGGAGGTGGTCGGGTGGGCGAGCCAGTTCTCGTCGCCGTTGGAGACCGTGACGCCGCCACCGCGCAGCCGGTGCGGCACGGATGCGAGGGCGCGAGTGGCACGCCGGTCCCGGTACCGCCTCTGGACCTCCGTCGTGCCGTGCACGAGGGGACGGATCCGCAGCCACCATGCCTGCGGTACCCGCCTCAGCAGTCGGACCTTGAGATGGTGAGGTACGTGGTCGGCGAGGCGTGGCATGTGAAAAAGAGCTCCCTGTGGTGTCGCTCGAACGAGCGCAGCGACGTGTGACACGTCCGGCATTCCTCCCGGCTGTCGGACGACGTGGAGGAAACTAACACGGTTGCCCCAGCCCAAGGTGCTAACCGCGCGCAATCGTGCTAAGCGCTCCCTGTCAGTCGAGACGCTGCGTCACGGTGTGCGTGCCCGTCTCCGGGTCGTGCACGACAGTCGTCGTGGCGCCCTGCACGAGTGCGAGGAAAGGCGCGACGTGACCGCACTCGACGTCGCCCACGATCGGCACGCCCAGCATGCCGAGGGCGTCGCGGACGGCGTCGTGCTGGGTGAACCCGTTCGGCTCGGGCGCGCTGGTCCGTGAGACGAGGATGCCGGTGGCCGCGTCGAAGAAGCCGCGCAGGCGCATCGCGTGCAGGGCCCGGCAGATGTCGTAGGAGCCCCACTCGGCGATGTCGAGCAGCACGACGAGGCCGTCCGGAGCGTGCTCCTCGGCGAAGGCGTTGGCGTCGCCGTAGGGGCCGCCGGCGAGGAAGCTGATCGTCTCGACGCAGCCGCCGACAAGGCGCCCGGAGAAGCTCGCCGCCTCGCCCTCGTGGCCGGGGTCGATGCGGGTCCACGTGCCGCGCCCGTCGAGGGTCATCTGCGAGACCGTCGGGTTGCCGGCGTAGTCGTCCCAGCCGGCGGAGCGGAACCGACCGGGAGAGCGTTGGCGCAGCTCGGCGCCCGAACTGGCGGCGGCCACGTCGACCCAGTGGAGGATGCCGTCGGGCAGCGCGTACGGAGTGTCCATGAGGTTCTGCCCGTGGATCGTCGCCAGGCCGGTGGTGAGCGTGAGCGGGGTCAGCCACGTCGAGGTGTCGGAGAAGCCGACGCACCAGGTCGGATCGGCGGTCGCGACGGCGTCGAGGTCGAGCAGGTCGAGCAGGTCGATGCCGGTCTCACCGCCCCACGGGGGCACGACAGCCTTGATCGTCGGGTCGAGAAGCATCGACATGAGCTCGGCCGCGCGCGCCTCGCGTGGCCCGCTGACCTGGCTCGGTGCGTGGTTGAGCTCGCCCACGAGGACCTCGAAGCCCCGGTCGCGCAGGCACTGGACCGCGTGGCTGAACCGGCCCCAGAGGGCGTCGGGGACGCCGGAGCTCGGCGACGTCACGCCGATCCGGTCGCCCGGGCGCAGGGGTGCGGGGTAGCGGATCGGCATGGCCGACATCGTGCCAGCCGCGCCGACCCGCCACACCCGTGTTTCCGCCGGTTCAGGCCTTCGCGGCCGTGAAGCCCTGCTCGAGGTCCGCGACGATGTCGTCGATGTGCTCGATGCCGACCGAGAGCCGCACGAGCCCTGGGGTGACGCCGGCGGCGAGACGGTCCGCGTCGGGCCCCTGGGAGTGCGTCGTGGACGCGGGGTGGATGACGAGCGAGCGGACGTCGCCGATGTTGGCGACGTGGCTGTGCAGCGTCAGCGCCTCGACGAACCTCTTGCCCGCCTCGAGGCCGCCGGCGATCTCGAACGAGAGAACGGCTCCGGCGCCGCGCGGCGTGTACTTCTCGGCGAGAGCGTGGAACGGGCTGTCCGGCAAGGACGCCCACACGACGCGTTCGACCTGCTCGTGTCCCTGGAGGAACGCGGCGACCTTGTGGGCGTTCTCGATGTGACGCTCGATGCGCAGCGACAGCGTCTCGAGCCCCTGGGCGATGAGGAAGGCGTTGAAGGGCGACGCGGCCGGACCGAGATCGCGCAGCAGTTGGACGCGGGCCTTGAGGATGAAGGCGAGGTTGGCGCCGAGCGGGCTGCCGACACCGAGGTCACGGGCGAAGACGAGGCCGTGGTAGCTCTCCTCCGGCGTGTTGTAGTTCGGGAACTTCTCGGGGTCCTTGCCGTAGTCGAACTTTCCGGAGTCGACGATGACGCCGGCGATCGACGTGCCGTGTCCGCCGAGGTACTTGGTCGCCGAGTGCACGACGACGTCGGCGCCCCACTCGATCGGGCGGATGAGGTACGGCGTCGCGACCGTGTTGTCGACGACGAGCGGCACGCCGTGCTCGTGGGCGAGGGCCGCGACCGCCTCGATGTCGAGGATCTCGCTCTTCGGGTTGGCGATGGTCTCGCCGAAGAGCAGCTTGGTGTTGGGGCGGATCGCCGCACGCCACGAGTCGATCGAGGTCGGGTCCTCGACGAAGCCGACCTCGATGCCGAACTTCGGCAGCGTGTGCTTGAAGAGGTTGAAGGTGCCGCCGTAGAGGCTGGGGGAGACGACGACGTGGTCACCCGCCTCGGCGATGTTGAGCACCGCGAGCGTCTCCGCAGCCTGACCCGACGCCACGAGCAGGGCGCCGACGCCACCCTCGAGCGCCGCGATGCGCTGCTCGACGACGTCGGTGGTCGGGTTCATCAGACGGGTGTAGATGTTGCCGAACTCCTTGAGCCCGAACAGGTTTGCTGCGTGGTCGGTGTCGTTGAACACGTAGCTCGTGGTCTGGTAGATCGGCAGGGCGCGCGCCCCGGTGGCGCTGTCGGCGGACTGCCCCGCGTGGATCTGCTGGGTCTCGAAGGACCACTTCGGCTCGGTCATCGGTCGTTCTCCTCGTTGTCCTCGTGCGGTCGGCGACCGGGTGCCCCGAGGACGGGTCCGGCGCACCGACGGGTCGGTGCGGGAGAGGAAGTCTCCGCGCTTGCCCGCGCGCCGGGTGGCGACGTCGGGCCAGGTCCTCACCCGGGGCACCCCGCCGCGGTGGGAGGGTTGCCGGCCAGCGAGCCGGGGCTTGACGCTGACACTCATGACCTACCGGCGAGTGTACGGACGCGCGTCCGGGGGGCGGGAGCGTGTGTCCTCATCGTGGACGCGCCGACGTGTGCGCGAAGGGCGGCCGCGGGGGGCCGTGGAGTGCACGCGGCGCCGGGTGATGGCGAGATTCTCTAAGAGGCAAGCGAACCCACGATCCACAGATGCGCCTCAGGTCCTCACATGGATTCGAACACATGTTCTAATGGACGCAGGACAAGACGTCGAAGGGAGGTCCCGGATGCCGTACGTGGCAACGCCGCGAGAGCCCTTCGACGCGTCGGACAGGGGCCCGTTCCGGGTGTGGCGGGTGTCGTGGTCGGCCGACCCGGACGAGCTCGGGGAATCCTTGGAGGCGCTGCTCGCAGCTGCCCGCGATCGCGCTGATCGGGACGAGCGGGCTCGGGCTGCCGGGGTGATCGAGGGGTTGCTGCGGGCCGGCGAGCAGGTCCTGGGGCAGATCGAGGCGATCGAGGCGGCGAAGGCCCGGTTGGAGGCCGACCTGCTCGCGGCGTACGGGGCGTTGCATTCCATCGAGGCCCAGCAGGTCGCGGCGCTGCCGCGGGGCGGGTCGGCGGCCCGGATG
>JAEXXY010000448.1 GCA_023451855.1 Actinomycetes bacterium | reverse complement strand
CGACAGGCCCTGACCGGAGACGAGGAACGGGAAGCCCCACAGCATCGTGAACATGTTGGCCGCGAACTGCGAGGTGAAGTGCGACCAGAGCCCCAGGCGCGTGCCGGGCACGAGCCACGCGTCGCGCAGGGCGCGCGCGAGAGCCCGCAGCCGCAGCTCCTCGCGGTGGTGGTCGGCATACGGGGTGTCGCGCACCAGCGCCACGAGCGCGATGCCGGTGAGCACGCCGACCGACGCCGCGACGGTGTACGACGGCGTCCACCCGAAGTGGGCCAGCGCGGCCGCGAGCGGGCCGGCCGCGGCGAGCGCGCCGAGCTGCCCGAGGACGCCGGTGATCTGGGTGACCATCGGCGTGCGCCGCGGCGAGAACCACACGGCCACGAGGCGCAGCACCGAGATGAAGACCATGGCATCGCCCATCCCGAGCAGCACCCGGCACGCGAGTGCCGCCGGGTAGGAGTGGACGAACGCGAACCCCAGCTGGGCGGCGGTGAGCAGGGTCAGCCCGACACCGAGGAGGCGCTTGGAGCCGAACCGGTCGAGCAGCGCCCCGACGGGCAGCTGCATCGCCGCGTAGACGAGCACCTGCAGGATCGTGAACGTCGACAGCTGCGCGCTGCTGATGCCGAACCGCTCGGCGGCCTGCAGGCCCGCGACGCCGAGGGACGTGCGGTGGAAGACGGCGAGGACGTAGACCGAGATGGCGGCAGCCCACACCGCCCAGGCGCGACGCCCGTCGAGCGGGTACCGGAGGGCGGGTGTGGCGCTGCTCCTCATGCCCTCAGTTGGCTCCCGTCATGGGGATGTTCTTGGCCGGCGCCTTCGGGACGCAGTCGACGATCGCCTTGGCGACGGTCTTGCTCATGTCCGGCTGGAAGACGCTCGGGATGATGTAGTTCGGGTTGAGCTGCTCGTCGGTGACGACCGAGGCGATGGCGTCGGCGGCCTTGATGAGCATCTCGGTGGTGACGTCGGTGGCGCGGGCGTCGAGCAGGCCGCGGAAGACGCCCGGGAACGCGAGCACGTTGTTGATCTGGTTCGGGTAGTCGCTGCGTCCGGACGCGACGACCGTGGCGCGCTGGGTCGCCTCGTGGATGTCGACCTCGGGGTCGGGGTTGGCCAGGGCGAAGACGATGCGCTGGTCGGCCATCTCGTCGATCCACTCGGGGTCGAGGATCCGCGGGGCGCTGACGCCGATGAAGACGTCGGCGCCCTGGAGGCCGTCGCGCAGGGTGCCGGTGAGGCCGCGCGGGTTGGTCTTCTCGGCGAGGCTGCGCCAGGCGGGCGTCAGCGACTCGTCGGCCTTGTTGAGCAGGCCCGGCCGGTCGCTGACCGTGACGTCGGTGGCGCCGGCGGCGAGGAGCAGCTGGACGATGGCCGAGCCGGCCGCACCGCCGCCCGAGACGACGATCCGCGCGTCGGGCAGCTTCTTGTCGATGATGCGCAGGGCGTTCTTCAGCGCGGCGAGCACGACGATGGCGGTGCCGTGCTGGTCGTCGTGGAAGACCGGGATCGAGAGGCGCTCGCGCAGCTTGGCCTCGATCTCGAAGCACCGCGGCGCCGCGATGTCCTCGAGGTTGATGCCGCCGAAGCCGGGGGCGATGAGCTCGACGGTGCGCACGATCTCGTCGACGTCGGTGGTGTCGACGCAGATCGGCCACGCGTCGATGTCGGCGAACCGCTTGAAGAGGGCCGCCTTGCCCTCCATGACCGGCAGCGCCGCCTCCGGGCCGATGTTGCCGAGGCCCAGGACGGCCGAGCCGTCGGTGACGACGGCGACCGAGTTGCCCTTGATCGTCAGCTTCGGCACGTCCTCCGGGTGGTCGGCCAAGGCCTGGCTGACGCGCCCGACGCCGGGCGTGTAGGCCATCGCGAGGTCCTGGCGGTTGCGCAGGTTGACCTTGCTCTGGACGCTGATCTTGCCGCCGAGGTGCAGGAGGAAGACGCGGTCGCTGACCTTGTGGACGCGCACGCCCTCGAGGGTCTCGACGGCCGCGACGATCTCGGTCGAGTGCTCGGCGTTGCTCGCCGAGCAGGTCAGGTCGATGACGAGCCGGTCGGGGTGGGAGTCGACGATGTCGAGCGCCGTGGTGATGCCGCCGCTCTCGGCCACCTTGACCGCCAGCGTCCCGATGACGGCCGGGTCGGTGCCGGTGTGGATTCGCATCGTGATCGAGTAGGAGGCAGTGGTGGCGCGGGCACGTTGGATCGACTCAGTCACGGGCCAATCGTCCCACGATCCGAGAAGCCACCCTGAACGCGTCCGCGGACCGGCCAGTAACCGACGCGCACACGCGGCGCGCGCGGGTCCGGCGGGGCACGGGCCGCGACGCGACAATGGGCTTGTGACCGACCTGACGACCGACGCCGCGCACGGCCTGACCAGCGCCGAGGTCGCCGAGCGCGTCGAGCGGGGCCAGGTGAACCGGCTCGCCGAGCGCACCTCACGGTCCGTCGGCGAGATCGTGCGGGCCAACGTGCTGACGCGGTTCAACGCCATCCTCGGCGCCCTGTTCGTCCTCGTCCTCGTCACGGGCTCCTTCGCCGACGCCCTCTTCGGCATCGTGCTAGTCGTCAACTCGGCCATCGGCATCGTCCAGGAGTACCTGGCCAAGCGGAAGCTCGACCGGCTCGCGCTGCTCAACGCCCCGACGACGCGGGTCGTGCGCGACGGCGCGGTCGTCGTCGTGCCCACCGTCGATGTCGTGCGCGACGACCTCATCGAGCTGCGCACCGGCGACGAGGTGCCCGCCGACGGCGTCCTGACGACCAGCGACGGGCTCGAGCTGGGCGAGGCCAACCTCACCGGGGAGTCCGACCCCGTGCCCCACGACGCCGGCGAGGCGATCCGGTCGGGCACGAGCGTCGTCGCCGGGTCGGGGCGATACGTCGCGCAGGCCGTGGGCGCGGACGCCTACGTCAACCGGATCGCTGCCGACGCGCGTCGCTTCACCCGGACCCACTCGGAGATCCAGGCGTCGATCGACACGCTGCTGCGCTACATCACGTGGGTCATCGCCGTGGCCCTGCCGGTGACGATCTGGTCGCAGTGGCGCGCCGTCGGCGACCAGGGCTGGCGCGCGGTCGTCATCCGCTCGGCGGCCGGGGTCGTCGGGCTCGTCCCGGAGGGCCTCGTGCTCCTGACGTCGGTGGCGTTCCTGCTCTCGGCCGTGCACCTGACGCGGCGCAGCGTCCTCGTGCAGCAGCTGCCGGCGGTCGAGGGCCTGGCCCGCGTCGACGTCGTGTGCCTCGACAAGACGGGCACGCTGACGTCCGGCGAGATCACGTTCGAGGACGCCGAGCCGCTCGGCGGGCACGCGGCGGACGACGTGCGCCTCGCCCTCGGCGCCCTCTCCGACGACCCGAACGCCAACGGCACGCTGGCGGCGGTCGGCGCAGCGGTTGCCTCGCCGGCTTGGACCCGGACGGCGGCGGTGCCGTTCAGCTCGGCCCGCAAGTGGAGCGGCGCGACATTCGAGGGCCACGGCACGTGGCTGCTCGGCGCCCCGGAGGTGCTCCTGGGGGACGACCCTGCGGGCCTGCGCGAGCGCGTCGCCTGCCTCGCCGAGTCCGGCCGGCGCGTCGTGCTCCTGTGCCGCAGCACCTCAGCCCTCGACGGCTCGAACCTGCCCGCCGACCTCGAGCCCGCGGCGCTCGTGACCCTCACCGAGCAGGTGCGCCCCGACGCGTCGGCCACCCTCGGCTACTTCCGCGAGCAGGGCGTCGCGATCAAGGTCGTGTCCGGCGACAACCCGATCACCGTGGCGGCCGTGGCCCGCGCGGTCGGCCTCGACGTCGGTGAGCCGGTCGATGCCCGGACGCTGACCGAGGACCCCGACGCCCTGCGCGAGATCCTCTCGCGCACCACGGTTTTCGGGCGCGTCACGCCGGAGCAGAAGCGCGCGTTCGTGCACGCCCTGCAGGCCGACGGGCACGTCGTCGCGATGACCGGCGACGGCGTCAACGACGCCCTCGCCCTCAAGGACGCCGACATCGGCGTCGCCATGGGCAACGGCGCGCAGGCCACCAAGGCCGTCGCCGAGCTCGTCCTGCTCGACGGCCGGTTCTCGCACCTGCCCGACGTGCTCGGCGAGGGCCGCCGCGTCATCGGCAACGTCGAGCGCGTCGCCAACCTCTTCGTCGCCAAGAACGCCATGAGCCTCGTCGCGATCCTCGCGGCGGCGGTCATCGCCGTGCCGTTCCCGTTCCTGCCGCGGCACCTGACGCTCGTGTCGGCCGTGACGATCGGGATCCCCGCCTTCTTCCTCGCGCTCGGGCCGAACAAGCGCCGCTACCTGCCGGGGTTCCTGCGGCGCATCCTGCGGTTCGCCGTGCCCTCGGGAGCCGTCGCGGGCGTCGCCGTCATCACCTCCTACCTGCTCGCCGGCAGCCACTACGGGGTGCCGCGCGCCGACTTCGTCACCCGGTGCGCGCCCGAGGCGGGCACCGGCGCCACCATCGACGTCGCCTGCTGGCAGGCCGGTACGGGGGCGACGATCACCCTGCTCGTCGTGTTCTTCTGGATCCTCGTCGTGCTGGCCCGGCCGTTCCGGGTGTGGAAGGCGGCCCTCGTCGCCTCGCTCGTCGGGTTGGCCGTCCTCGCTTTCGTCGTGCCGTTCGCCCGCACGTTCTTCACCTTCGACGCGCCACCCGCCCTCGCGTGGCAGTCGCTCGGGATCGGCCTGGTCGGCGCCGCCGCCGTCGAGGTCATCTACCGCACGGCACCCAGCGTGTCCGCCGCCCACCACGTGCGCGACTGACGCATCGCCGTGCCCAGCCGGCCGGCTGCGCACCACAGGGCCGCAACCGTCGGGTGCCCCAGATGTCGGGCGTACACTGGAGGCTGCTCAGGGACTCCGCGTGACCTGTTGGGCGGGTAGGTCACGCACCCGCTGCGCGCTACCCCAGCGCCGACCACCGGAGCCCCTCGTGTCACCCATCGACTCCTACCGCCGCCTCTTCGGCCTCACCGGCGCGACCTACATCGTCGTCGCCTTCCTCGCCCGCCTGCCGCTCGCGATGGCCCAGCTCGGCACCCTGCTGCTCGTGGCCGGCGCCACCGGCAGCTACGGGGCCGGCGGGTTCTGCGCCGGCGCCCTCGCCGTCGCCAACGCCCTCGGCGCACCGTTCTGGGGCGCGCGGGCCGACCGACTCGGCCAGCGCCGGGT
>JAEXXY010000437.1 GCA_023451855.1 Actinomycetes bacterium | reverse complement strand
CGGCGAGGCGGTCCCGTGCGACGCGGCGACGAGGACCGGCGGATCGGCGGCTGGCGTCGTCATGGCGCCACCCTGCCACGGCCCTGCCGCGTTCTGGGTGCGTCGGTCAGGCGGACGCGTCCGCGGGGGTGGAGCGGGCCACGATGTCGCCGGCGTGGTCGGCGATCCAGTCCATGAGCGGCACGAGCCGTGCGGCGAGGTCGACGCCCTCCTCGGTGAGCGAGTACTCGACGTGTGGCGGCACGACCGGGCGCGCGTCGCGGTGGACGAGGCCGTCGGCCTCGAGCATGCGCAGCGTCTGGGCGAGCATCTTCTCGCTAACACCCTCGGCCCGTCGGCGCAGCTCGCTCCAGCGCAGCGGCTCGCCCTCGGCCAGGGCGAGGAGCACGAGGGTGCCCCACTTGCTCGTCACGTGGTCGAGGACGACGCGGGAGGGGCAGTCCGAGGCGAAGACGCCGTCGGGGAAGTGACGGCGGAGCGTCTGACTCACTCTCATGTCAGTACCTTACTTCAAAGTGGGTACTAACTCTTGGGAAGTATGCCCGGAGAGGGGTCGTTGATGCGGGAGTCGGGCGCCGTGCGGCGCCGCCGAATCCCCGAAAGGACCTCCCATGACCATCCTCGTCACCGCCGCGAGCGGACACCTCGGCCGGCTCGTCGTCGACGCGCTCCTGCGCCGCGGAGTCGCCCCGTCCGAGATCGTCGCCACCGCTCGCAAGCCCGAGGTCGTCACCGACCTCGCCGAGCTCGGTGTCGAGGTGCGCCGCGCCGTCTACGACGAGCCTGCCTCGCTCGACGTCGCCTTCGCCGGGGCCGACCGGCTCCTCTTCGTCTCGGGCAGCGAGGTCGGGGCGCGGATCCCGCAGCACCGCAACGTCGTCGACGCTGCTGTCCGGGCGGGTGTCGGGCTCGTGGCCTACACGAGCATCACCCGCGCCGACACCTCCGACCTCGCCCTGGCCGCGGAGCACCGCGCGACCGAGGGGATGCTCGAGGCGTCGGGCCTGAGGCACGTGTTCCTCCGCAACTCCTGGTACCTCGAGAACTACACCGCCCAGCTGCCGACCTACCTCGAGCACGGCGCCGTCCTCGGTGCCGCCCGGGACGGCCGCGTCAGTGCCGCCACCCGCGCCGACTACGCCGACGCGGCCGCAGCGGTGCTCGCCGGAGACGACCACGCCGGCCACGCCTACGAGCTGGGCGGCACGGCCTTCACGCTCACCGAGCTGGCCGCGACCGTGGCCCGGGTCAGCGGCACCGAGGTCGTCTACCGCGACCTGCCCGTGGAGGACTACGCGGTCGCGCTCGTCGCCGCCGGCCTGCCCGAGGGGTACGCGCAGGCCCTCGCCGACAGCGACCGCGGCATCGCCGCCGGGGCCCTGTTCACCGACACCGGCGACCTCGAGCGGCTCATCGCGCGGCCGACGACGTCCCTCGAGGACGCCGTCCGTGCCGCACTCCCAGCCGGCGTCCGCTGACCGACGCCACGAGAGAGAGACGCGCGTCCGGGAGGAGGGCGGGCGCGCGTAGGCTCGGCGACATGACCTCGACGGCCCCCGCGCACGCGCCGCTCAACACGCTGTCGGTCGGCACGGACGGACCGCGGGTCGCCTTCCTGCACGGGCTCTTCGGCCAGGGGCGCAACTGGAACCAGATCGCCAAGGCCGTCGCCGGTCCCGACGGGACCGACGCGCGGTGCCTCCTCGTCGACCTGCCCGACCACGGGCGCTCACCGTGGTCGGACGCGTTCTCCCTCGAGGCGTACGCCGACGCCGTGGCCGCCACCCTGCGCGCCGCAGCCCCGGGCGAGACCTGGGCCGTGGTCGGGCACTCGCTCGGCGGCAAGACCGCGATGGTCCTCGCGCTGCGTCACCCCGAGCTCGTCGAGCGCCTCGTGGTCGTCGACATCGCGCCCAAGGACTACGGCTCGCTGGAACGGTTCGCCGGCTACATCCGCGAGATGCAGCACCTGCCCCTCGACGCGCTGTCGAACCGGGCCGACGCCGAGGCACGGTTCGAGGAGCCCGACCCCGGGGTCAAGGCGTTTCTCCTGCAGAACCTGCGACGACACGGCGACGCGTGGCGCTGGCAGGTCAACCTCGACCTCGTCGCGGCCGACGCCGACCTCGGCCCGGGGTCGCAGATCGCCGGCTGGCCCGCCGACGTCGACGCCCTGCCGCCCTACGAGGGGCCGGTGCTGTGGATCGCGGGCGGGGACTCCCGCTACGTCAAGCGAGAGGACAGCGAGCACATGCGCCGGCTCTTCCCGCGGACGCGGCTGTTCACCATCAAGGGCGCCGGGCACTGGGTGCACACCGACGCCCCGGACGTCATCGTCGCCGCCCTGCGCCGGTTCCTCCACGCCCCCGCCTGACCGCAGCCCCTCTCCCCTCGGTTCGAGGTATCGCGCGCGCCCTGGCCCGCGCGGAAACCTCGAACCAGTGGGGGAGGGTCTGGTCAGAGGGGTCAGAGGAGGCGGCGGCCCATGGCCCAGGCGGTCAGCTCGTGGCGTGAGGACAGCTGGAGCTTGCGCAGCACCGACGACACGTGGGTCTCGACGGTCTTGACGGAGATGAACAGCTCCTTGGCGACCTCCTTGTACTGGTATCCGCGGGCGATGAGGCGCATGACCTCGCGCTCGCGCGCCGAGAGCCGGTCGAGCTCCTCGTCGATCTCGGCGACCTCGCCCGCTGCGGCTCCGAACGCGTCGAGGACGAACCCTGCGAGGCGCGGGCTGAACACGGCGTCACCCTCGGCGACCCGGCCGATCGCCGTGAGCAGCTCCTCGGCGCTGATCGTCTTGGTGACGTAGCCGCGGGCGCCGGCGCGGATGACGGCGATGACGTCCTCGGCGGCATCGGAGACCGACAGGGCCAGGAACCGCACCGGCACGTCGGGCGCGGCCTGGACCGTGGCGCAGGCGCGGATGACGTCGGCCCCGCCGTGGCCGTCGCCACCGGGCAGGTGCACGTCGAGCAGTACGACGTCGGGCTTCTCGCGGGCGATGACCTCGGTGGCCGACTCGACGGCCCCGGCCTCGCCGACGATCTCGAGCCGGAAGGGTGCCCGCGAGGCGAGGGTCGTCAGCTCGGAGCGCACGCCGGTGCGGAACATGTGGTGGTCGTCGACGATGACGATGCGGATGCTCCGCGCGTCGCTGGCGCCGGTCGGGTTGGTCACGGGTGCTGCTCCTGGCTCGTCGGTGCGGTCGTCGGTGCGGTCGTCGGTGCGGTCGTCGGTGCGGGGTCTGGGGGGCCGGACGCGGGAGCCGGGGTCGGCGTCGGGGTGGTGACCGGGTTGGTCGGGGTGGTCGGGGTGGTGACCGGCAGGCGCAGCTCGATCTCGGTGCCGTCGGCGCGGCGTCGGATGCGGGCCGAGCCGCCGTGGCGCTCCATGCGTCCGATGATCGACTCGCGCACGCCGGCGCGGTCGTCGGGCACGGCGTCGAGCTCGAAGCCGCCCCCGTGGTCGCGGACGAACGCCTCGACGGCGTCGGGCCCGACCTCCACGTAGGCGCTGACCGGTGGCTCGGCATGCCGCACCGCGTTCCAGGCCGCCTCGCGGACGGCCTTGACGAGGGCGTCGAGGTGCTCGTCCATGGGCCGGTCGCCGGTGACCACGAGCTCGACCGGTACGCCGTGGAGGTCCTCGACCTCGCCGAGCGCGGCGGTGAGCGCGGCGCCGAGGCTGCCGGCCCGGGCGTCCTCGTCGTAGAGGTAGCTGCGCAGCTGCCGCTCCTGGGCCCGGGCCAGGCGCGCCACGGTGGCCGAGTCACCGGCCTGTCGCTGGATGAGGGCGAGCGTCTGCAGCACGGAGTCGTGCAGGTGGGCCGCGATGTCGGCGCGCTCGGTGGCGCGGATGCGGGCGGCCTGCTCGAGGCGCAGGTTGGTCCAGAGGCGCAGCACCCAGGGTGCCGACAGGACGGCCACGCCGACGAGGGCGGCGAGCACGGCGCCGGCCACCTGCCACAGCTCGGACACGTTGGTGCCACGCGCCAGCAGCGCCACGAGCCCCAGGACGGTCAGCGTCAGGCCGACGACGAGCCAGATCCACCGGACCGGGCGCCTGGCGCCGAGGACGTCGGTCTCGTCGAGCTGGGACCAGAAGAAGATGGCGCCGATGCCGATGGCGACGACAGGCAGGATGACCTCGGCGTGCACGTCGAGCCCGGCGCTGCCGAGCCACAGTGCGCCTGCGACGGCGAGCGCCGCGATGCCGACGATGGCGATGACGACGGCCTGGTTGCCGCTGCGCAGCCACGTGCGCAGCGAGGCGAGGTCGAGCGGGAACGACGCAGGGGAGCGGCCGCCGGTGGTGGGGGACGCGCCCCCGCCGGGTGACGCCGAAGCGCCGGGT
>JAEXXY010000379.1 GCA_023451855.1 Actinomycetes bacterium | reverse complement strand
CGCCGGAGTAGTCGCTGGCCGACGGGCGACCGTGGAACCACTGGTCGCCGGACCACTGCTGCCCGATGAGGGAGGACCCCACGAGCCGGCCGTCGACGCTGACGAGGGAGCCGGCGGCCCGGTCTCGCGCGACGAGCTGTCCGGCACCCCACACGACGGCGGGGTAGAGGAGCCCGAGCAGGACGGTGAACACGAGCATGACCCGCAGGCCTGCCCACGACTGCTTGACGAAGGAGCTCATGGTGCTGGTCATCGGTCTCACATCATTCCGGGGAGGTGGCTCACGACGAGGTCGATCAGCTTGATCCCGATGAACGGGGCCACGATGCCGCCCAGGCCGTAGATCCAGATGTTGCGTCGGAGCAGGGCGGTGCTGCCGGCGGCGCGGTAGCGAACTCCCCTGAGCGACAGAGGGATCAACGCGATGATGATGAGCGCGTTGAAGATGACGGCCGAGGTGATCGCCGACTCCGGGGACGCGAGCCCCATGATGTTCAGCGCGTCGAGGCCGGGGAACAGGACGACGAACATCGCCGGGATGATCGCGAAGTACTTGGCGATGTCGTTGGCGATCGAGAACGTCGTGAGAGCACCCCGGGTGATGAGCAGCTGCTTGCCGATCGACACGACGTCGATGAGCTTGGTCGGGTCCGAGTCGAGGTCGACCATGTTGGCGGCCTCCTTGGCCGCCATCGTGCCGGTGTTCATCGCGACGCCGACGTCGGACTGCGCCAGCGCCGGAGCGTCGTTGGTGCCGTCGCCGGTCATGGCGACGAGCCGGCCGCCCTCCTGCTCCTGCCTGATCAGCGTCATCTTGTCCTCGGGCGTCGCCTCGGCGAGGTAGTCGTCGACGCCGGCCTCGGCGGCGATCGACCTCGCCGTGAGCGGGTTGTCGCCGGTGATCATGACGGTCCGGATGCCCATGGCGCGCAGCTGCGCGAAGCGCTCCTTCATGCCGGGCTTGACCACGTCCTTGAGGTGGATGACGCCGAGCACGCGAGGCGCCCGGCCGGGTTCCCGGACCGCGACGGCGAGGGGGGTGCCACCCGAGGTGGCGATGCCGTCGACCTCGGTGAGCACGCCGCTCGGCATCTGGCCGCCGTGGCTGGTCACCCAGCGCGCGACGGAGTCGGCCGCCCCCTTGCGGTAGAGCGTGCCGTCGGGCAGGTCGGCGCCCGACATCCGCGTCGCGGCAGTGAACTCGACGAAGGTCGCCCCGGCGCGCGGCAGCCGGTCCAGCGCCTCACGGGAGGGCGCGTCGAGGGCCGCGCCCGCCAGCTCGACGATCGAGCGGCCCTCGGGCGTCTCGTCGGAGAGCGAGGACACGTAGGCCGCCCGGGTGATCTCCTCGTTCCCGAGCCCCGGGGCGGCGAGCAGCTGCGTCGCGCGACGGTTCCCGTAGGTGATGGTGCCGGTCTTGTCGAGCAGGAGCGTCGAGACGTCACCGGCGGCCTCGACGGCGCGTCCGGACATGGCGAGCACGTTGTGCTGGACGAGCCGGTCCATGCCGGCGATGCCGATGGCCGACAGGAGGGCCCCGATCGTCGTCGGGATCAGGCACACGAGCAGCGCGACGAGGACGACGGGGGACTGCGCCTGTCCGGAGTAGATCGCCATCGGCTGCATGGCCATGACGGCCAGCAGGAAGATGATCGTCAGGACGGTGAGCAGGATCGTCAGGGCGATCTCGTTCGGGGTCTTCTGGCGTGAGGCACCCTCGACCAGGGCGATCATCCGGTCGATGAAGGTCTCACCGGGCCGGGTCGTGATGCGCACCGTGATCCCGTCCGACAGCACGGTCGTGCCACCGGTCACGGCACTGCGGTCACCGCCGGACTCCCGGATCACGGGGGCCGACTCGCCGGTGATGGCCGACTCGTCGACGGTGGCCATGCCCTCGATGACGTCACCGTCTCCGGGGATGACCTCGTTCGGTCGCACGACGACGACGTCGCCGATGGTCAGGTCCGAGGCCGCGACGGTCTCGACGGACCCGTCCGCGAGGCGACGCACGGCGGTCGTGGTCTTCCGGGTGGCGCGCAGGGTGGCGGCCTGGGCCTTGCCACGGCCCTCGGCGACGGCTTCGGCCATGTTGGCGAACAGCACCGTGGCCCAGAGCCAGACGCTGACGGCCCAGGCGAACCACGAGGGGTCGGCGATCGCCTGGACGGTCGTGACCACCGAGCCGACCCACACGACGAACATGACCGGGCTGTGCCAGACGTGGCGTGGGTCCAGCTTGACGACCGCCTGGGGAAAGGTGGTGACCAGCTGTCGCCCCAGCTGGGCGTACGACGTGCTGGCCCGGCCGGGCCGGATCAGCTCCTCGCCGTGGTGGTGCCGGTGCGGGGCCAGCGCGGTGGCGGCCCGCTCCGACGCCGCGGGGACGCGCGATGTGGTGGTCGTGGACGACCGGGTCATGAGAGTGCCTCCGCGAGGGGTCCGAGGGCCAGGGCCGGGAAGAAGGTGAGACCGCCGACGATGACGGCGACGCCGCCGAACAGGCCGACGAAGGTCGGGGTGTGGGTGGGCAGCGTGCCGGCGGTGACCGTTCGGCGGCGCTGTGCCGCCAGCGAGCCGGCGAGGGCGAGCACGAGAACGATGGGGACGAAGCGGCCCAGGAACATGCACAGCGCCAGCGTGAGGTTGGT
The DNA here is from genome assembly GCA_023451855.1 of Actinomycetes bacterium. Classification (GTDB taxonomy): domain Bacteria; phylum Actinomycetota; class Actinomycetes; order Actinomycetales; family Dermatophilaceae; genus Monashia. The sequence goes on along the minus strand of JAEXXY010000379.1, from coordinate 4,141 downwards.
GTACGGCGTGTCTGCGGAGAACCCCGCGAAGGCGCTCCCGTTGTTGTTGGCGGCAGACGTGTAGGCGTACATGACCTCGGTGAGCCCGTGCGGCCCGCTGGCGAGCATCTGGGAGGCCACGAGGGGGGCGACCATCCCGATGCCGGTGAAGGCGAGGACCAGCGTCGGCATGACGAGGACGGCCAGGGCCGTCAGGGTGATCTCGCGCCGGCCGATCTGCTTGCCGAGCAGCTCGGGCGTACGGCCGACCATGAGCCCGGCGATGAACACCGTGAGGACCGCGACGAGCAGTGCGCTGTAGAGGCCGGTGCCCACGCCACCCGGCGACAGCTCCCCGAGCATCATGTTGAAGAGCGCGCCGCCACCTCCGAGCGCCGAGAAGCTCTCGTGCATCGAGTCGACGGCGCCGGTCGACGTGGCCGTCGTGCTCGTCGCGAAGAGCGCCGAGGGCCAGACGCCGAAGCGGACCTCCTTGCCCTCCATCCCCCCGAGCGGTCCGGCCGCGGCGTGCACCTCGGCCCACGTGACCGCCGTGAGCATGAGCGCCCACAGGGTCGCCATGAAGCCGAGGACGGTCCAGCCCTGTCGACGGTCGCCGACCAGGACGCCGTAGGTCCGGGGCAGCGAGAAGGGAATGGCGAGCAGCAGGAAGATCTCGACGAGGTTGGTCAGGGCGGTCGGGTTCTCGAACGGGTGGGCCGAGTTGGCGTTGAAGTACCCACCGCCGTTCGTGCCGAGCTCCTTGATCGCCTCCTGCGAGGCGACGAGACCCCCCTGGAGCACCTGGTGCCCGCCGGAGAGCGTCGTCACGGTCGACGGCTCGGCGAGGTTCTGGACCACGCCGCCGAGGAGCAGCACGACGGCGGCGACCACGGCGATCGGGAGGATGACGCGGAAGAGACCACGGACGAGGTCGACCCAGAAGTTGCCGAGCTCCGACCCGCTCGAGCGGACGAGGCCGCGCACGAGGGCGATGGCGACGGCGAGGCCGACTGCGGGGGAGACGAAGTTCTGGACGGTGAGGCCCACGGTCTGCACGAACGGTGACGTGCCGGTCTCGCCGGCATACGACTGCCAGTTGGTGTTCGTCACGAACGAGACGGCCGTGTTGACCGCGGTGTCCACGTTCATCGCGGCACCGCGGGCGAGGGGGAGCACGCCCTGCAGCACGATCATCAGGAACAGGAGCACGACCCCGACGACGGAGAATCCCAGGACGGCGACGGCGTACGTCGTCCACCGCTGCTCCGAGGTGGGGTCGATGCGGCAGAGACGGTAGACGAGGCGCTCGACGCGCCAGTGCCTCTCGTCGGTGAAGACCTTCGCCATCCAGGTGCCGAGCGGCACGTGGACGACCGCGAGGGCTGCCACCAGGACGGCGATGGTCAGCAGCCCGCTGACGGTGTCGCTCATCAGAAGCGGTCCGCGTGGAGGAGGACGTGGACGAGGTAGCCGAGCAGAGCCAGCGCCACGATGCCCAGGAAGATGTTGGTGACCATGCCACGTTCCTACGTCGCTGCCGGTGCCCGGCCGGGGCGCTTGACCCGGCGCTGACGCGTCTTGACGCGTTCTTGACGCCGCCGCGGCTAGGCTCCGGGAGGTGAGTGCCTCGCTCGAGCTCTGGCCGTCCACGCCTCGTCGCCCGGGCCCGCCGAACCGGTGGGACCGCCTGCGGCGCAAGGTCGCCGAGCTGCCGTGCGCTCTCCTGCTCTTCGCCCAGCTCGCGGCCCTGCTGGCCTACCCGTTCATCGAGACGCGGTCGGGCGACGTGCAGGAGGCCGCGCGGGCGGTCTTCGGGCTCATCGGCCTGCTCGTGCTGTTCCTCGCGGTGCGAGCCGTGCGCGCCACGCCGGCCCTGACGTGGGTGGCGCTGCTCCTCGGTGGCCCGGTGGTGCTGCTGACGGTGGGCGAGGCGGTGTGGCCGGACAACGACACGATCGCCTTCTGGAGCGCCCTGCTGCACGCGCTCTTCTACATGTACACCGGCTACGGCCTGCTGCGATACATGTTCGCCGACAACTGGGTGACGCGTGACGAGCTGTACGCCACGGGCGCGACGTTCACGGTCGTGGCGTGGGGGTTCGCCTACCTCTACCTCGCGATCCAGTTCGTCTGGCCGCACTCGTTCACCATCTACGGCGAGACCGGCGTGCCCGGCACCCGCACGTGGTTCGAGCTGCTCTACCTCTCGATCACGACGATGACCTCGACCGGACTGTCCGACATCTACGCCGTCGAGCCGCACGCCCGCGCGTTCGTGCTCCTCCAGCAGATCACCGGCATGCTCTACGTCGCCCTCGTCGTCGCCCGACTCGTCGGGCTCACGATCGCCCGTTTCCGGCGCTGACGCGTCGGCTCAGGTGGCCGCGTTCCCGTCGAGCTGCTCGATGGTGCCGATGGCGGGGGAGCGGGTGGCCTGCAGGTCTCGGGCGACGGCCTCGGCGTCGCGCAGCACCCGCAACGCGTTGCCCCGCACGAGCCGGGCCACCTCGTCGTCGGACCAGCGCCGGTCGAGGAGCTCGGCGACGAGCCGCGGGTAGCCGCTGACGTCCTCGAGCCCGACCGGGAAGGTGTCGGTGCCGTCGTAGTCGCCACCGATGCCGACGTGGTCGAGGCCGGCGACCTCGCGGACGTGCTCGACGTGGTCGGCCACCTGGGTGATCGTCGCGTCGGGCTTGGGGTGCTCGCGCCCCCACTCGGCCGTGAAGCGGCCGAACGCCTCCCAGTCCTTGGCGTCGACGCCGACCCGGGCCGCCGCCGCGGCGGCCTCGACGCGCCACTCGGCGGTGTCGGGGGAGACGAACTCGGGCACGAACGTCACCATGCAGACGCCGCCGTTGGCCGGAAGTGCGGCGAGCACGTCGTCGGGCACGTTGCGCGGGGTGTCGCACAGGGCCAGCGCGGAGGAGTGGCTGAAGATCACCGGGGCCTCCGCCGTGGAGAGCGCGGCCCGCATCGTCGTGGCCGCGACGTGGCTGAGGTCGACGAGCATGCCGAGGCGGTTCATCTCCCGGACCACCTCGTGGCCGAAGGCGGTCAGGCCGCCGGCAGCCGGGACGTCGGTCGCCGAGTCGGCCCAGGGCGTGTTGTCGTTGTGCGTCAGGGTCAGGTACCTGACGCCGAGCGCGTGCAGCGCCCGCAGGGCCGCGAGCGATGAGCCGATGGAGTGGCCGCCCTCGGCGCCGAGCAGCGAGGCGATCCGGCCGCTCGCGCGGGCGGCCTCGACGTCGTCGGCGGTCAGGGCCAGGGCGAGCTCGCCCGGCCACGTCGCGACCATCCGGTGCACGGCGTCGACCTGCTCGAGCGTCGCGACGACGGCCTCGCCCTCGGGCAGCGTGCTCGGCACGAACACCGACCAGAACTGCGCCCCGACGCCGCCCTCGCGCAACCGCGGCAGGTCGGTCTGGGTCGTGGTGAGCCGGCTCGACACGTCGAGGGCCTCGAAGTCGTAGCGCGTCAGCTCGCGGGCCGCCCACGGCAGGTCGTTGTGGCCGTCGACGAGCGGGTGCTCGGCGAGCAGCCGCCGGGCACGGGTCAGGGACGCGTCGAGGGCGCCGTCGGAGGCTGCGGTCGGTACGGCACCGACCCTCCCGTCCGAGGTGTCCGGGTCGTCCGTGGTGGGGCGCTGGCCGTCCGCTCCGAGCATGTCCGACATTGAACACCCCGCCATCTAGAGTGGACGCATGGCCCCACCCCTCCCGACCACTGAGCGCAGCGTCGCCCTCGTCACCCTCGGCTGCACCCGTAACGAGGTCGACAGCGAGGAGCTCGCCGGGCGCCTGCTGGCCGAGGGGTGGCGGCTCGTCGACGACGCGTCCGAGGCCGACGTCGCCGTCGTCAACACATGCGGGTTCGTCGAGCAGGCCAAGAAGGACTCCATCGACGCCCTCCTCGAGGCGAACGACCTCAAGGAGCAGGGGCGCACCCAGAAGGTCGTCGCCGTCGGCTGTCTCGCCGAGCGCTACGGCAAGCAGCTGGCCGACCAGCTGCCCGAGGCCGACGCCGTTCTCGGCTTCGACTCCTACCGCGACATGAGCGCGCACCTGCGCACCATCCTCGACGGCGGTCACGTCGAGAGTCACACGCCCGGCGACCGCCGCACGCTGCTGCCGTTGTCGCCCGTCGCGCGTCAGGCCGGTGC
>JAEXXY010000323.1 GCA_023451855.1 Actinomycetes bacterium | reverse complement strand
GCGGTCCGCTCGCCAGGAACGAGAAGAAGCCGTGCAGCTCGCCGTCGACGTGCCGCACGCGGTCCTCGTCGCCGAGGCGTCCGGCCGCGACGAGCTCGATGACGACGCCGTACACGCCGAGGAGGGCGTCGAACACGGCACGGTCGCTCGAGTGACCGGGGTCGGCACGACGCTCGAGGTCGGCGGCGACGTGCGCCGCGACGCGGCGCTCCAGTCCCGCGCGGTCCAGGCCCGACACGGCGCCTGCCGGGCCGTGGCGCAGCGGCCGGTCGATGGCGTCGACGTCGAAGAGGTCGTCCGGTGCGACGTGGGCCTCGGCGGCCCGCACCAGCTCGCCGGTCGTGACGTCGGCGGCCACGAGCGCGCGCTCGAGCGCCTCGAACGACCCGCGGGTGCGCTCCGGGTGGGCCTCGAACAGCCGTCGGTAGTGGGCGACGGCGAGCTCGAGGACGACGAGCGGCCACACCTGCGTGCGGTAGTCGAGACGCCCACCGCCCGCGAGCGCCGCGACCCGCTCGCGGGTCAGGTGCCGCAGGGGCGCCGGGCCGTCGGTCGGTCGGCGCACCTCGTAGCCGAGCTTCGCGTGGTAGGGCACGCCGCGGCGCGAGCCGACGTGGAGCACCGGCTCCCGCCCGCTCGGGTGGTAGGTGAGGTCGGCCGGCCCGTTCCCGCTGCCGGTGAACCGCCCGCCCCTGCCCTCGGCCAGCAGCACGGCGAGGTCGACGAACGCGAGCCCCATGCCGCGCACGACGACCGGCTCGCCCGGCCGCAGCGACGTCAGGTCGAGGTCGGCGGTGTGCCCGGGCGGTACGTAGGTCAGGCCGTGCTCGCGGGCCGCGTCGAGCAGGACCCGCTCGTCGGCGGCGGGCGCCTGCTCGAGGTAGCCCTGGGCAAGGACGACGACGTCGGCGCTGAGCGTCCCCCCGTCGGCGAGGGTGAGGCGCTGGCGGTGGCCGTCGTCATGGAGGGCGACGGCCCGCGTCGGGTGGACGCGGACCGTCGCCCGGTCGCCGAGCCTCGCCCCGGTGCGTTGCCACACCCAGGCGAGGTACTCGGCCTGGACGACGCGCGGCGCGAAGTCGCGCCGGCCCGGACCCCTGCCCCCGGGCTGTGCGGTCGCCCAGTCGGCGAGAGACGGGCCGGGGTCGACCGGTCCCTCGCACGTCACCGAGGCGTCGGTGAAGACCGTGACGTCCTGTGCCTCGGAGTTCATCCAGAGCAGCGGCGACTGCTCGGTGCGCCAGATGCGGCCGCCGCCCGGCGGGTACGGGTCGACGACGTGCACCTCGAGGTGCTCCTGGGTCAGGGGCAGGTTGGCCGCGACGCGCTCGAGGATGCCGAGCGCACGCGGACCGGCCCCGACGAAGGCGAGCGTCCGGGTCACGCCGCACCCCACGCGTCGACGCGTCCGGCGGGCTGCTCGGGAGCCCGACCGGCAGCCCACGGCACGGGGGCCGCGACCCCGGAGGTGGGCAGCTCCTTGTCGAACGCGTGCGGGCCGACGGCCTCGGGGTCGACCGAGGTGTCGAACGCCGGCACGTACCCGGCCGCCAGGTAGAGCGCCCTCGCCTCGGGCTGGCGTGGTCCCGTCGTCAGGTGGATCCGCTTGTACCCCAGCGACACTGCCGCCCCTTCGAGCTCGGACAGGACGCGTCGGGCCAGGCCCTGGCGCCGGAACTGGGCGTTGGTCCAGACCCGCTTCACCTCGGCCGTCTCGGCGTCGTAGCGCCGGATCGCTCCCCCGGCGATGGTCTGGCCGTCGCGCACCACGACGAGGAAGGCACCGTCGGGCGACTCGAAGTCGTCGACGGGCACCTCGGTCAGCTGGGTCTCGGCCGTCGCCCGTCCGTAACGCGTGCCGTACTCGACGACGAGGTCTTCGAGCAGCGGCGCCGCGACGTCGTCGCGTGGTGAGACGCGCAGGACCACGTCGTCGTCCGGTCCGGCGACCGGGGCCGGGGTCAGGTGCGGCCGCGACCGGGCGAGCTGCGCGAGGAAGGACTCGGTGACCTGGTGCAGTGCCCGCCCCGCTCCCTCGGACAGCAGGACCCCGCCGTCCGAGGGGTAGACGTGCACCTCGCCGGCCAGGACGAACCATCCCTGGGTCACGTGCTCGGCCCCGAGCGAGACGAGCACCGGTCGAAGGGCGTAGTCGACGGCGAGCACGTGGGCCGGACTGCCTCCGGTCGCGACGGGCAGCACCGTCTTGCCGCGCAGGGCGTACTGCGGCAGCAGGTCGAGCAAGGCCTTGAGCAGACCGGTGTAGGCCGCCTTGTACACCGGCGTCGTGACGACGACGCCGTCCGCCGCCGCGATGGCGGCGACGACGGCCGCGACCTCGGGGTGCGTGGCGTCGGCCCGCAGGAGGGCGTCCGCCGGAAGGTCACGGACGACGACGCGTGTCACGTCGTGCCCGCGGACCTGGAGCCGGCGCTCGACGTGGCCGAGGACCGCCTCGGTGCGCGACGGCGCGGACGGGCTGCCGGAGAGGGTGACGATCGATGCCATGACGGTGCCTCACTTCGTGGTCGGGCTGGAGGTGGGCCTGGGCAGCCCCGCGGGGTTGACCTCGGACGACGGGACCGCCTCGGCCGTGAGGCCCCAGCGCTCGAGCACCTTGGCGTAGCTGCCGTCGGCGATCGCGGCGTTGATGGCGTCCGAGATGGGCTTGGCCAGCCCGCTGCCCTTCTTCGTCAGGACGCCGACCTTGCCCGGGATCGGGTAGCTCGACGACACGGTGCCGACGATCTGCGTCTTGCCGGCCGTCACCACGTGGTAGGTCGCCGTGGGGTTCGGACCGAGGTAGAGGTCGATGCGTCCGGAGTCGAGGGCCAGGTAGTACTCGGTCGTGCCCTGGTAGTAGACGAGCTCGGCCGGGGCCCGGCCCGCCTTGGCGTTCTCCTCGTTCCAGCGCAGCAGGATCGCCTCCTGGAGCGTGCCGGAGCCCACGGCGACCTTCTTGCCGGAGATGTCGGCCGGCCCCCTGACCGTGAGGCCCGAGCCCTTCTTCGCCTCGAACGCGTGGAGGCCGAGGCGGTAGGTGGCGAAGTCGTACTTGTCCTTGCGCTCCTCGGAGACGCCGACGTTGGAGATTGCGGTCTCGTACTTGCCGGAGTCGATGCCGATGAAGAGGTTCTCCCAGCTCGTCGTGCGGATGTCCGCCTTGAGGCCGAGCACGTCGGCCACGAGGTGGGCCACGTCGATCTCGACCCCGATCGGGGTCCGGTTGTCGTCGGCGGTGAAGTTGAGCGGCGGGATGCCGCCGCCCGCGCCGCCGCTGCCGACGACGAGCTGCCCGCTCGCGCGGATGTCGGCGGGCAGCTCCGCGGCGATCTCGGGGTGCAGCGTGCCGGCGGGGCGCTTCTGGCTCGCCGACGTGTCGAAGGCGACGGGCAGGACCTTGGAGTCACCGAGGTCCTTGGGGTCGACGTGCGCGGCGCCGGTGGCGACCGGGTCGGCGCACGCGGCGAGCGAGGCCGCGCTCGCGAGCAGGGCAGCACCGACGACGAGGGCGCGGCGCCGTGCGGTCGGGTGGGTCGGGTTGGTGCTCATGCGAGTTCGTCTCCTGGGTCGGTGGTCGGCGGGTCAGCTGCTCTTCGGCAGGCCGGGCGGGTTGACCTCGGACTTGGCCACGGCCTCGCTCGAGAGGTTCCAGCGGGCCAGGACCTTGGCGTAGCTGCCGTCGGCGATCGCCGAGTTGATGGCCGCCGCGTACGGCGCTGCGAGCCCGGAACCCTTCTTCGTCAGGACGGCGATGAGGCCCTGCAGCGACTCCCCGGCGCCCGAGAAGTGCCCGATCGCTTCGGTCTGGCCGCCGGTGGCGACGTGGTAGGCGACGCTCGGGTTGGGGCCGAAGTAGGCGTCGATGCGGTGGGAGGCGAGGGCCAGGTAGTAGTCGGTCTGGGACTGGAAGTACTTGACGTTCGCCGGGGCGAGGCCGGCCTCGACGTTCGCCTTGTTCCAGTCGAGAAGGATCTTCTCCTGGTTGGTTCCCGACCCGACGGCGATGGTCTTGCCGGCGATGTCCTTGCCGCTGTTGACCTTCCACGTGCCGCCCTTGGGCGCCTCGAAGGCGAGGTCGTCCTTGCGGTAGGTGGCGAAGTCGTACTTCTCCTTGCGCTCCTCGGTGACGGTGACGTTGGTGAGCGCGACGTCGTACCGGCCGGAGTCGATGCCGAGGAAGACGTTCTCCCAGCTCGTGGCCGGTGTCTCGACCTTGAGGCCGAGCTTGTCGGCGAAGAGGTGGGCGAGGTCGACCTCGATGCCGATGACGGTCTTGTCGTCGTCGGCCGTGAACACGAGCGGCGGGGTGCCGCCGCCGGCGCCGGCGTTGGCGGCCGTGATCGTGCCGCGGTCGCGGATCGCCTTCGGCAGCAGGGCGGCCGCCTTCTCGTCCTTGGTCGCGGTGATGCGCTTCTGGTCGGGCGAGGTGTTGATGCCTGCCGCCGACGCGCCGGGGCGGGCGGCCGCAGCGGTGCCGGAGCTCGCCTCGGCGGGTCCGGAGCAGGCGCTGACGGTCAGAGCCGCGAGGGCGGCCAGGCCGGCGACGGTGAGCCGCAGGCGCGAGGTGTGGGTGAGGGCGGTCGGGTGCTGGGTGCTGGGCATGGTGGAGCTCCTCTCGGCACCGGTGGGGTGCGAGTCGTGGGTGTGAGGGGTGGGGGCGCCGCCGTGGCGGCTGGGGTCAGAGGACGCGCTCGAGGAAGGCGCGGGTCCGCTCGTGGCGTGGGGCGTCGAGCACCTGGTCCGGCGGCCCCTGCTCGACGAGGCGGCCACCGTCGAGGAAGACGACGGTGTCGGCGACCTCGCGGGCGAACCCGACCTCGTGCGTCACGACGACCAGCGTCGTCCCGTCACGGGCCAGCTCCTTGATGACCTCGAGCACCTCGCCGACGAGCTCGGGGTCGAGGGCCGAGGTCGGCTCGTCGAAGAGGATGACGTCGGGGTGCAGAGCCAGGGCCCGGGCGATCGCGACGCGCTGCTGCTGGCCGCCGGACAGCTGCCGCGGGTAGGCGGCCGCCTTGTCGGCGAGGCCGACGCGGGCCAGCAGCCGGCGAGCCTCCTCCTCGACCTCGGAGCGGCGTCGGCCCTGGGCCGACACCGGTGCCTCGACGACGTTCTCGAGGACGGTCAGGTGGCCGAAGAGGTTGAACTGCTGGAAGACGAACCCGATCCGGCTGCGCTGGCGCAGGACCTCCCGTTCGGACAGCTCGTGCAGCCGGTCACCCGACTGGCGGTAGCCGATGAGGGTGTCCTTGATGCGGACCTGGCCCCGGTCGACCTTCTCGAGGTGGTTGATGGTGCGCAGGAGCGTCGACTTGCCCGAACCCGAGGGGCCGAGCACGACCGTGACCGTGCCCTCCTCGAGCCGGAGGTCGATGCCGTCGAGGACGACCTGCCCGCCGAAGGACTTCGTGACGCCGCGGAGGTCGACGACCGGTGGTGTCGTGCTGGCGACAGTGGATGTCGTCATCGGGCCACCCCCTGCACGTTCGTGGTCCGGACGCCGACGCCGACGAGCCGCGACCGGAGGCGCTGCAGGGGCGTCGGGGGCAGGGATCGTGAGCTGCCCTTGGCGAAGTGCCGCTCCACGTAGTACTGACCCACCGACAGCAGCGTGGTCAGGACGATGTACCAGACCGTAGCCACGAGCAGCAGCGGCACGACCCGGGAGTTGCGGCCGTAGATGACCTGCACCTGGTAGAAGAGCTCCGGGATCGCGAGCACCGAGACGATCGAGGTGCCCTTGAAGAGGCTGATGACCTCGTTGGCGGCGTTGGGCAGGATCGAGCGCATCGCCTGCGGCAGGACGATCCGGGTGAACTGGCGCAGCCGCGGGATGCCGAGGGCGGCTGCGGCCTCCCGCTGACCCTCGTCGACCGACAGGATGCCGCCGCGGATGATCTCCGCGGCGTATGCGGCCTGGTGCAGGGCAAGGCCGAGGACGGCCGCACCGAGCGCACCGAAGAGGTCGTTCGTCGAGACGCTGCCGAACGAGGGTCCGAAGGGCAGGCCGAACGAGATCGTCTGGTACAGGTAGGCGATGTTGAACCAGAAGAGCAGCTGCACGATGAGCGGGATGGAGCGGAACGCCCAGATGTAGGTCCACGCGACCGAGCGCAGGAACCCCTTGTGCGACAACCGCATCGCGGCCAGGACGACACCGAGGGCGAAGCCGGTCACGGTGCCGAGGACGGTGAGCTGGATCGTGGTGCCGAGGGCGCGCACGATGGTCTCGCTCGCGAAGTAGGCCGCGAAGGTCGGCCACTCCCAGCCCGGGTTGGTGGCCAGCCCGTTGACGAACATCGCCACGAGGACGAGCACGGCGGCGACACCGACCCAGGTCCACGGGGTGCGCCGCGGGACGACGGTCAGGTCACTGGAGGCCGGCGACGGCGTCGCTCGTGGTGGTGCCGGAGCCGCCGGCGAGGCGGTCCGCGGGACGGAGGTGGTGGACACGGAGGTCACGGAGTTCTCCTGGGGACGCGGGGGCACCCGTGCGGGACGGGTGGCGTGGGCAGGGTCTGCGTCGGTCGCGTCGGGCCCACGGGATCACCGTGCGGCCGGACGCGCACCGCCCGGGCGTCGTCAGCCGACGCGGCAGAGGCGGTGGGTCACCGGCGACAGAGCGCGCTGGACACCCGGAGCAGGTCGACGTGACGACGGGCCACCAGGGTGGTCGTCCGTGCCATGACTGCTCCTCGGGTCCGGGACCCGATCCTCGAGTCCGCGCTTGCCGGCGCCCGTCGGGCACCGGCCAGGTCCTCACCCGGAGCACCCCGCCGCGGAGGAGGGTTGCTGTCCAGCGAGCCGGGGCTTGGCACTGGAGCTCTTGACCTGCCACCGACCCTACGGACGGGCCACGCAGTGCGCAAACCTCCCGAACCGCCCGCACCGTCTCCGACGGCTCCTCGCCCCCACCCCTGGCCGAGCACCGAATGCCGTTGTGCACCAGCATAATTCGCTACACCGGCTCACGCCACACGAGCCACTTAATTCCTACTTAGCGCATCGGAAATCGTCTGAGGACTTCTTGCATCCTGAGACGTTCTGCCCTCGCCGGGCCGGATCCCGGCACCAGGCCCGGCACCGATCCCCGCCCCGATGCCGCCCCCGGACATGCGACAGGGCCCCGGACCAGATGGTCCGGGGCCCTGTCGACGTCAGAGCGTCAGAGCCTCAGCTCAGTTGCCCGTGAGCTTCTCGCGGAGAGCCGCGAGCGCCTCGTCGGAGGCGAGGGTGCCCTCGGCGGGAGCCGGCGCGTTGCGCTGCTGCTCGTCGCCGCCCTGGTCGCCCGTCGCGGACGAGTAGGACGTCGAGGTGCTGGGGCTGGACGCAGCCTCGGCGTCGGCCTTGTGGGCCGCCTCGACCTGGGCCTTGTGGGACTCCCAGCGAGCGTGGGCCTCGGCGTACTGCCGCTCCCACTTCTCACGCTGGGACTCGAAGCCCTCGAGCCACTCGTTCGTCTCCGGGTCGAAGCCCTCGGGGTACTTGTAGTTGCCCTGCTCGTCGTACTCGGCGGCCATGCCGTAGAGGGTCGGGTCGAACTCCGACACCGGGACGGACTCGTCGTTGGCCTGCTTGAGCGACAGGGAGATGCGACGACGCTCGAGGTCGATGTCGATGACCTTGACGAAGATCTCGTCACCGACGTTGACGACCTGCTCGGGCAGCTCGACGTGGCGCTCGGCGAGCTCGGAGATGTGCACGAGGCCCTCGATGCCGTCCTCGACGCGGACGAACGCGCCGAACGGGACGAGCTTGGTGACCTTGCCCGGGACGACCTGGCCGATGGCGTGGGTCCGGGCGAAGTGCTGCCACGGGTCCTCCTGCGTCGCCTTGAGCGACAGGGAGACACGCTCGCGGTCCATGTCGACGTCGAGGACCTCGACGGTGACCTCGGTGCCGACCTCGACGACCTCGGACGGGTGGTCGATGTGCTTCCACGACAGCTCGGAGACGTGCACGAGACCGTCGACGCCGCCGAGGTCCACGAACGCACCGAAGTTGACGATGGAGGACACGACGCCCTGACGGACCTGGCCCTTCTGGAGCTCCTTGAGGAACGTCGTGCGCACCTCGGACTGCGTCTGCTCGAGCCACGCGCGGCGCGACAGGACCACGTTGTTGCGGTTCTTGTCGAGCTCGATGATCTTGGCCTCGATCTCCTTGCCGACGTACGGCTGGAGGTCGCGGACGCGGCGCATCTCGACGAGGGAGGCGGGCAGGAAGCCGCGCAGGCCGATGTCGAGGATGAGACCACCCTTGACGACCTCGATGACGGTGCCGGTGACGACGCCGTCCTCTTCCTTGATCTTCTCGATCGTGCCCCAGGCGCGCTCGTACTGGGCGCGCTTCTTGGACAGGATCAGGCGACCCTCCTTGTCCTCCTTCTGGAGAACCAGGGCCTCGACCTCGTCGCCGACCTTGACGATCTCGCCCGGGTCGACGTCGTGCTTGATGCTCAGCTCGCGCGAGGGGATGACGCCCTCGGTCTTGTAGCCGATGTCGAGCAGGACCTCGTCCCGGTCGACCTTGACGATGCGACCCTCGACGATGTCGCCGTCGTTGAAGTCCTTGATGGTGGCGTCGATCGCCGCAAGGATGTCTTCCTGAGAACCGATGTCGTTGATGGCGACCTCAGGAGCGGTCTTCTCGACCGTGTTGGCAGTCATGTAGTAGGAACTCCGATTGTGGACAGTTACGTTGGAGACCTCGCGGCGGTGAGCCCGTGGCTCGGCGCCCCGACGTCGTGTGGACAGGTTCAACATTGAGCGCACACAGACGTGTGCGCCGAGCAATCCTATCGGCGCTGTCAGCATCCGGTCAAAAGGCGGGACGGACGCCGTGAGCACGCCCGAGAACACCCCGACGCCGGTCCCCACCGAGGCGACCCGCCGTGCCGCCGCTGCCGGCGAGACCGCGACGGCCAACCGCACGTGGTGGGACGCCGAGGCACCGGGCTACCACGCCGAGCACGGCGCCTTCCTCGGTGACACCGACTTCGTCTGGGGGCCCGAGCGCCTGCGCGAGGAGGAGGCCGGCCTGCTCGGCGACACCGCCGGCCGCGACGTCCTCGAGATCGGCGCCGGCTCGGGCCAGTGCTCCCGCTGGCTGGCCGGGCGCGCGGCCCGGGTC
>JAEXXY010000274.1 GCA_023451855.1 Actinomycetes bacterium | reverse complement strand
GAGCTGACCCCGGGGCTCGAGTCGCCGACCGTGTCGCCGATGCAGGACGACGCATGGGTCGCCGTACGCGCCATGGTGCCCCGCATCGGGCGCAACCGGCTCATGGACGAGCTCTACGACCTCGGGGCGCGGGCCATCCTCGTCACCGACATCGCGGCGTGCCGGCTGTGAACGGCGACCCGGTCCCGGCCGCGGCGCACCCCCGGGGTGACGCGCTGGCGCCGTTCCGCCCGCGTCGTGGCCGCGTCGTGGCGCTCGCCGCAGTGTGGGGCTCGCTCGTGCTCTTCGGGGCCATCGCCCTTCTCATGCCGTCGCAGACCCTCGGACACTGGGGTGTCGGGGACCGGCTCATGTTCTTCGGGCTCGGCGTCGTCCTGGCCCTCGTGGCGTGGCGCTACGCCTCGATCGTCGCCGTACCGAGCCGCGACGGGCTCGTCGTGCGCAACCTCGTCGTCACCCGCTCCCTCGAGTGGGCCGAGGTCGTCGGCGTCCAGTTCGGCGGGGGCGAGCCGTGGGTCAGCCTCGACCTCGAGGACGGCGACACGGTGGCCGTCATGGCGATCCAGAAGGCCGACGGCGAGGTGGCCGACCGGGAGGCCTCGCGCCTCGCGGCGCTCGTGCAGGCGTTCGGCGAGGCTCGGGAGCCGGGTGGGGGCGAGCGGCCGTGACCGACGCTCCGACCCCCGACGCCGAGCCGACGCCCGACGCCAAGGCGAGGCCCGACGCCGAGCCGACGCCCGACGCCGAGCCGACCCCCGACGCGGACCCGACGCCGGTCGAGCCGTCGCCGGAGCACCTGCGCCATGCACTCGGACACTTCGCCACCGGCGTCACGATCGTTACCGGCTACGCCGCCGACGGCGAGCCGGTCGGGTTCGCGTGCCAGTCGTTCGCGTCGGTGTCGCTGAGCCCGCCGCTCGTCCTCTTCTGTGCCGACCATCGCGGACGCTCCTGGCCCCGGATGCGCGAGCAGGAGCGGTTCACGGTCAACGTGCTCGAGCACGACCAGCGTGACGTCGTCGCGCGCTTCGGCTCGACCGAGGGCCGACGCTTCGACGGGCTCGAGTGGTCGGCGTCGAAGCACGGCGGCCCGAGCATCCCCGGCGCCATCGTCCGCATCCACTGCACGGTCGAGCAGGTGCATGTCGCCGGCGACCACGACGTCGTCATCGGCCGGGTCCGCGGCCTCGAGGACGGCGAGGCCGGACGGCCGATGCTCTTCTACCGCGGCCGTTTCACCGTCACCGAGCGGCGCGGCAGCTCGGCGCGCGACGACGCACCCGAGTCGATGGACGACTACTGGGGCTAGGCCGGACCGGCGGTCTCTGGGGAGGCGACGTCGGCATCCCGAGTCCGCTCGCCACGCGTGGATCAGAACGGTGGCGGTGAGTCGTCGTAGCGGCGGGGCGTCGGTTGTGGCGGGGGAGCCGGCCGTAGGTCTTCGAGCCAGTCCTTGGGGTGGGTGGTGTAGCGGCGGCCGGCGGTGGTGTGCCAGTGCACGCGGGCGTGGTCATCGCGGGTGGCGGTCCAGTGGCCGTGGGTGCGGGTGTTGTGGTGCTGGCGGTGTTTGCGTCGCCCTCGATGAGGGCGGAGCGGGACAGGGCCCGGGCCACGTTCCGGGCCACCGTGGTCTTGCCCGCGCCTGGTCCTCCGGTGACGAGCAGGCAGGCCCGGCCGGCGTCGAGCGGGCTCGGCACGGTACCGGCGGGGGTCACGCGTCCGCCTCCTCGTCGGCGCCCGGTCGGAAGACCCAGCGCAGCGCGTCCGGAAGCAGCACCCCGCCGTGGTTGGGGCTGTGCCCGCCGTCGCCGAGGACGAGCCGGAAGTCGTACCCCGCCTCCGCCAGCGCCGCCGCCACCCGCAGGTTCTCGGCGAGCCAGTTCCACTCCGGCTCGTCCCAGCCGAGGTCGCGGTGGCCGGCCTGCAGGAAGATCCGCAGGGACCTGACGGGCACGTCCGCGATGAGCTGCGGGTACGGGTTGCCCCCGGGCATCTGGGCGAAGCTGGACAGGAAGGCGATGACGCGGCCGAACTGGTCCGGGCGCGTCCACCCTGCGGTGAAAGAGGCATTGCCTCCGCTGCTGCCACCGCAGACGGCTCGGTCGGCAGGGTCGGCGCTCAGCGCCCAGCGGTCCTGCACGACGGGCAGCACCTCGTCGAGCAGGAAGGCGGCGTACCGGTCGTCGAAGGCGTCGTACTCGGCGTTGCGGTTCTTGCGCTCGTCGGGGTCGTCCACGTCGGCGAAGACGCCCGGGTCGACGAACACCCCGATGGTCGGTGGCAGCGCCCCCGAGCCGACGAGGTTGTCCAGCACGATGCCGGCCCGCACCTGGCCGTCGGGGTCGAGGTACCACCAGCCGTCCTGGAACACGACGACACGGGCCGGCGTCGTGGCGTCGTGCCCGGCCGGGACGTGGACCCAGGCGCGCCGGGACGTGCCGGGGTAGACGGTGCTGTCCGGCAGGGCGATCTCGACCGTCCTACCCTCGGGGACACCCGGCCTGCGCTGCGAGTCGGGGCCGTGCTCGTACACCACCTCGGACTGGTCGATCGGCAGCGGTCGGTAGGGGATCGTCTCCACGGGCGCACACGCTAGGGAGGCGGTGCTCCGGCAGCCACTGCTTTTCCCGGGGTGCGTCGGCGTGCAGGCGAGAGCAGGACCCGGCACGCTGACCCCTGGACCGCGGTTCCGGACGAGGGAGGTGCCATGGCACGACCGACGCTGTTCCTGACCGTGGGGCTGCCGAGCAGCGGCAAGACCACCGCTGCCCGGCGCATCGAGGTCGAGGAGCAGGCTCTGCGCCTGACGAAGGACGAGTGGGTCAAGGCCCTCTACGGGCCGCAGAACCCGCCGTCGGCCCAGGACGTCATCGAGGGGCGCCTCATCGAGATCGGGCTGCGGGTGCTGGCCCTGGGGTGCAACGTCGTCATCGACTACGGCCTCTGGTCGAGGGACGAGCGGTCCGCGCTGCGGCAGGCCGCGGCGGACCTCGGCGCGGGCGTGGAGCTGCGCTACTTCGAGCTCAGCCCGGCCGAGCAGCGCCGCCGGCTGGACCGGCGTCAGGCCGAGGCGCCGCACACCACGTGGCCCATGTCCGATGCCGAGCTGGCCGAGTGGGCCGCCGCCTTCGAGGCCCCGACGCCGGGAGAGCTGGACGGCACCGAACCCGTCGGCGAGCCACCGGCCGGTTTCGCGTCGTGGGACGCGTGGCGTCGTCACCGCTGGCCGCCGACCGTCTCCTGACGCGTGGGGCGCCGGCCCGAGGCGTCAGGCGCGGGCCGTGAAGAGTCCGACGCGACTGGTCGCGAGGTTGGGAAAGACGGTCGAGGTGGCGATGCCGGCCCGCTTCTCGAGCGCCTCCGCCAGCACCGTCCGGTAGTCGGTCGTGCCAGCGAGGTCGCCCTGGTCGAGGTTCGCCGGCGCGAGGCCGGGCCAGCGGCCGTACACCTGACCGCCGCGCACGCCGCCGCCCATGACGAACGAGACGTTGCCGTGGCCGTGGTCGAGCCCGCCCGAGGCGTTCTCGGCGACCCGGCGGCCGAACTCGCTCATCGTCACGAGGGTGACGTCGGTCATCTTCGCCCCGAGGTCGCGGTCGAAGGCGGCCAGCGCCTGGCCGAGCTCGGTCAGCTGGCGGAACATCCAGCCCGAGTCGCTGGCGCCCAGGCCGGAGTGCATGTCCCAGTTGCCGACGTCGACGGTCGCCGCCCGCAGCCCGACCCCGGCCTTGACGAGGCGGGCCACCTCGCGCAGCGCGTCGCCGAGATCGCCCTTCGGGTACTGGGCGCCGTTCTCCGGCGTGTAGCCCTGCGCCTTGAGCTGCGCCGTCGTCGACAGCGCGCCGAGGGTGGCGCGGGCGGGTCCCCCGAGCGTCGCCGGGGCGCCGGCGTAGAGCGCGGACAGCGCCGTCGTCCATCGGGCCTGCTCGGTGTCGTTCCACGCGCCGCTCAGGCCGAAGTCGTCGACGCGACGGATCGCGATCTCGGGGTTCGGGCCGAGCATCGACTGGGGCGCGCTCGTCGTCCCGACGGCCGCCGAGGAGAACGTGGTCACCGTGCCGGTGAGCCCGATCATCCGGTCGAGCCAGCCGGTGCGGAGCGTGGATCCGGGAGCCGCGTTCTCCATCGCCGCCATCGCCTCGAAGTGCGAGCGCGTCGGGTTGACCTGGCCCACCGCCTGGACGGCGGCGAGGCCGCCCCGGTCCCAGATGGCTTTGAGCGGCGCGAGCGCCGGGTGCAGGCCGAACGTCGCGTCGAGCTGGATGGCCCGAGAGGTCGGCACGGCGATCGTCGGACGTGCCGCGGCATAGGCCGGATCGCCCACGGGCGCAACGGCGGACAGGCCGTCGAACCCTCCGCGGAGGCTGAGCACCACGATGGTGTCGCCGGTGTAGTCGGTGCCGGCGAAGGCCAGCTGCGTGGCCGCGCTGGGGCTCGCGACGCCGACGACGGCGCCGATCGCCCCAAGGGCACCGGCGCCCGCGAGCAGCGTCCGCCGGGACACCTGCGAGGCGAGCGCCTCACCCTGCGGGCAGCCGCACTCGGCCACAGGGGTGACGGCAGGGTCGAGGGAGCCGACGGCGGACGCGTCGGGCGTCGGAAGCGCGGGGCTGGTGGTCATGGCGTCGTCCTCAGCGGGTCGCGAAGGTGGGGGAGTCGAGCAGGAGCGCGACGACGTACGGCAGCCGCCACGACAGGGCGGCCGCGTCGGCCTTGAGCGCGTCGGTGGGCGCGTGCTCGAGGAACCGGCAGATCGCGTCGCGCTGGGCCGCCGACACCGTCACGAGCAGCCGGGCCGCGAGGGCCTCGACGAGCGCGCCGTAGGTGGCCGGACGCGTCGTCGGCACCAGCGTCGACAGCGCCGGGCGCGGCATCGCCTTGAGCGTCCAGCTGCCCGCCAGCCCGAGGTGGAAGTTCCAGCGGTTGAGGATGCTCGACGCTCCACCGAGCGCACCCGCGACGTCCGGGTAGCCGTTCGGCGCAGGCCACCCCATCGGCGCTTGACCGAATGTCCCTGTGAGCCAGAGCAGCCCACGCAGGTCTGACTTACTCGGGTCGGCCGGCACCGGCTCCGGCCCGAGGCCGAGGATGCGGCACGACGCGAGGGCGTCCTCGTACGGCGTGCGCACCTTCTTGCCGACCGACGCGGCGAACTCCGGCGAGAGGAACAGTGCCCGCAGCACCGGGGCGATCGCGGTGTTGTTGGCCGTGTACACCTGCGCCAGCTTCGTCACGAGCGTCGCCGGCGGGGTGTCGGAGACGTAGCGGATGCAGAGCTTCGTCGCGATCCGCCTCGCCGTCGCCGGGTGCGTCGCGAGATACGTGAGGTAGGAGGTCGCGACGGCGTCACCGCCCTCGGGGCTCGTGTTGGCGTGGCTCCACCCCATGACCTTGAGCGCCCCCACGTACCGGCGCTGCGGCTTGTAGGAGTAGAGGCCCGACTCGGGGTCGACCGACAGCCCGGTGAGGGCCAGCGCCGACATCCTGACGTCGGCCTCGGTGTAGGCGCCGGCGCCGACGGTGTGCAGCTCGAGCAGCTCACGCCCGTAGTTCTCGTTCGGGGCCTTCTTGCGGCTGTCGGCGTTGTCGAGCACCTTGAGCATCGCCGGGTGGCGCGCCGCCGCGTTGAGCATCGCCGTGTACGTGCCGAGGGCGTTCTTGCGGATGACGTCACGCTGGAACAGGTGCGCGTTGTCCCAGACCTCGCTGCTCGGCACCGGGACGACGAGGTGGTTGGTCCAGAAGTCGACGACCGTCTCGAGCAGCTGCCGCCGCGACCACAGCGCCCGCGCGAGGTGCGACTCGAGCAGGTCGTACATGACGTCCCACGAGCCGTTCGCCGCGACCCGCTCGCGCACCTCCCAGATCCTCCAGCCCAGGCGCGGCCAGCGCTTGAGCACGCCGTCCATCGTCGTGTCCGGAACCTTCGTCAGCGGGGCCAGCTGGGCGTCCAGCCAGGCGGTCGTGCCCGTCGCACGCACCTCGGCGACGAGCGCCGGCGTCGGGCCGAAGGTCGCCCGACGCAACAGATGCAGGACGGGGTCGGTCGCCGACGCGCCGAGGGTGGCCATCGCCGCCGGTGCGGTGCTCGTGACGGAGGTGGCGGTCGGCGCGGACGCCGATGCTCCTGCGGCCTGCGC
>JAEXXY010000266.1 GCA_023451855.1 Actinomycetes bacterium | reverse complement strand
GCGCACCACCGCGATGCCGCTGCAGCGCCGGCGGCGATCGCGCTGGCCGCTGTGGCTCGCCGCCGCCCTGCTCGTGCTGGGCGGCGCCGGAGCCGGCTGGTGGTTCACCGCCGGCCCGGGGGGCACGACCGTCGTCCCCGGTCTCGTCGGGCAGCCGCTCGCGCAGGCGCAGAAGGGCCTCGCGGCCGCGGCGTTGTCGATGGACGAGCAGGACGAGTTCTCCGAGACCGCCGCCAAGGGCACCGTGCTGCGTGTCGAGCCCGCCGCCGGCACCGAGCTGTCCAAGGACTCCACGATCCGGGTCGTCGTGTCCAAGGGGCAGGAGCGCTACGCCGTCCCGAAGCTCGTCGGCACCAAGGCGTCCGACGCCGCAAGCGTCCTCGGGCCGTTGACGCTCGCCATCGGCGACACGAAGCAGCAGTGGAGCGAGACCGTCGCCAAGGGCCGGGTCATCTCCCAGTCTCCCGACCCGAGCAGCTCGGTCAAGCGCGGCACCCGCGTCGACCTCGTCGTGTCCAAGGGCCCTCAGCCCATCGAGGTCCCCAAGGTCACCGGATCCTCGTTCGACGCGGCGGCCGCCAAGCTGGGCGGGCTCGGTTTCGTCGTGCGCCGCGGCGCCGACGTCAACAGCGACTCCGTGCCCGCGGGGAGCGTCGTGAGTCAGGACCCGGCGTCCGGCACCCTCCACCGGGGCGACACCGTGACGCTCGTCGTGTCCAAGGGCCCGGTCATGGTGCAGGTGCCGGGCGTCGTCGACCAGCCCGACGCTGCGGCCGAGAAGGCACTCACCGATCTCGGGTTCAAGGTGGAGAAGCAGTATCCCTTCGGCGACCTCTTCGAGAAGAAGGTCCGCGCCCAGGACCCGCCCGCCGGGGCCACGGTGCCCAAGGGCAGCACGATCCACCTGACGATCGTCTGAGGCGCCCGTGCGGCCCTCGGCGCGCTCGCGCCTCGCGACGATCCTGCTCGTGTCCTTGACGGCGGTCTGGGGCTCGACGTTCTTCCTCATCCGCGACCTCGTCGCGTCCGTTCCACCGATCGACTTCCTCGCCGTCCGCTTCGCCATCGCGGCCCTCGTCATGGTCGTCCTCTTCTGGCGGCCCCTGCGGGCCCTCGACCGGCGGCAGGTGCTCGTCGGCGTCGGGCTCGGCGCCCTCTACGGCCTGGCCCAGATCGCCCAGACCGTGGGCCTGGCCACCACACCGGCATCGGTGTCCGGGTTCGTCACCGGCACCTACGTGGTCCTGACCCCCCTGCTGGGCGCAGTGCTGCTGCGCGAGCGGGTCGCGGGCTCGACGTGGCTCGCCGTGGGCCTGGCCACCGCCGGCCTCGCGCTGCTGTCGCTGCGCGGGCTCACGGTCGGGCCCGGCGAGGCCGTGACACTGCTGTCGGCGCTGCTCTACGCCCTGCACATCGTCGGCCTCGGCCGCTACAGCGCCTCGCAGGTGGCCACGGGGCTGTCCGTCGTGCAGATGGTCGTCATCGCCGTCATCTGCGGAGCCGGAGCACTGCCGGGCGGCGTCGTCCTGCCGCAGACGCCGGGCCAGTGGGGCACGGTGCTCTACATGGTCGCCTTCGCGAGCATCCTCGCGCTGTGGGCCCAGACGTGGGCCCAGGCACACCTGCCGGCGACCCGGGCCGCGATCGTCATGACGATGGAGCCGGTGTTCGCGGCCTTCTTCGCGGTCACGCTCGGCGACGAGTACCTGACCTGGCGGATGGTCGCCGGGGGCGCCCTCGTGCTGACGGCCATGTACGCGGTCGAGATCGTCGCGACGCGCCGGCGCCCCCGCGAGCTGCCCGCCGAGGCCCTGCACCACGAGGTCTGACCGGCGGCCCAGGGCGCGGTCAGCCGACGTGGGCCACGGCGTCGCGCACCGCCGTCAGCACGTCCGGGCTGATGCCCTCCGGTCGCAGGACCGCGTTCCACGCGTCGACCTGCTCCTCGGTGTACTTGTGGCCGAAACCGCCCGGCACGCCCGTCGAGAAGGGCAGGTCGGCCGTCACCTGCCAGAACGTCACGAACGGGATCCACACCATGTCGAGCGTGTCCTTGCCGGGCGGCTCGCCGATCCAGTCCGGCTCGCTGAGGATGAGGTTCGGGCTCCACCAGACGATCGGGTCCGAGGCGTGCATGAGGTAAAGCACCCGGTTGCCCTCCCACGGCCGGCCGTCGGGTGGGATGTCGGCGCTCGCGTCGCTGGCGAACCGGACCGTGCGCCCGCCCTTGTAGACCGGCTGGATCTCCGGGCTGCCGGGGTCACGGTCGTCGCTGAACTCGCGGAACAGGGTGTTGAAGTTGGGCGGCCCGACGAACACCGTGCCAGCGGTGCGGTTGCGCAGGTCGAACTCGCCGCTGAAGGCGGTCTCCCCGCCGAAGGAGCCGAGGCTCTCCCCCGCGACGTACAGCCGGGGCCGGTGGTCCTGCGGCAGCCCGATCCAGTGCTCGTAGACCGCGTCGAACAGGGCCCGTCCGGCCTCGCGGGCCTTGGACTGGTCGACGAGGTAGGAGATCCACGACGGCAGGTAGGAGTACTGCATCGCCACCGCCGCCGAGTCACCGCTGAGGTACTCGAAGCTGTCGATGAGCGCCGGATCCACCCAGCCGCTGCCGGTCGTCGTGATGACGACGAGATCCTTGCGGTCGAAGCCACCGGCCCGGACGAGGTCGTCGACCGCGAGCCGGGCGCGTGCCTCGGCGTCACCGGCCGACTCCAGGCCCGCGTACGTGCGGATGGGCTCCTTCGCCGGACGGTGGGCGACCGACTGGATCTGGCTCGCCGACGGCCCGGACGCTGCGAACGTGCGGCCCTCGCGCCCGAGGCTGTCCCACGGCACGAACGACCCCGGCCCGCCCGAGCGCAGGGCCGTCGTCGGCTGCGTCACCCCTTCCTCGGTGATCCCGTTGCGCACGGAGAACATCTCGTCGGCCACGGAGCGCAGCCCGTCCAGCAGCACCCCGGTGACGAGGAGGTACACGACCGTGGCGGCGAGGGCCCAGCCGACGACGTTCGCCGCACGCGGGCCGATCCAGCGCTGGAGCAGCCGCGCGAGGCGGTGGTAGAGCGCCCGCACGCCGCGACCGGCCGCGAGCAGCAGGCCGAACAGCACGAGCGCGACGAGCGGCGACAGGACGACCAGCACGATGTCGTACTCGTCGATGCCCATGATGCGGCGGATCTCGGACTGCCAGTACTGGCCGAAGCCGAACGCGACAGCCAGCAGGCCGCCGCCCGCGACGAGCGACCTGCGCCACGAGCCGGGCCGGGGCGTGCGGGCAGGCCGGTCGGCGAAGGCGCGCCAGATCCAGGCGACGAGCACCCCGAGCCCGTAGCCGATGGCGCCGGTGATGCCACAGACGATGCCCTGCAGGAGGCCACCGCGAGGCAGCAGGGACGGGGTGTAGGAGACCGCCGCGAAGACGACCGCGCCCCAGCAGCCCGGCAGTGTCAGGTTCGCCCAGCGCACCAGGCGGTTGAGCACGCCGGTGGGACGCGCCGTCGGCGGCGGGGCTGTGGATGCCCCTGTGACCGACATCTGCTCATCCGGATCTGTCTGGCGCACCACGGCGACCTCCTGCACGTCGACATCGCTCGGTCCACCAAGCTAGGTCCACCGCGCGAAGGGCGCATCGGCACACGAGGATGAGGTGTCGGGCAACGCGCCCCTCGCGGTCACCGGGCGGGCGGGCTCTCCAGCAGGCCCGTGAGGACGTCGATGGCCACGTCGGTGCCTGCGTCGTCGACGTCGAGGTGCCAGACGAGGCGCACCGCACCCGGACCGACCGCGTACGTGCGCACCCCGGCCTCCAGAGCGGCCGCCACGAAGGCGGCAGACGTCCACCCGGCGGCCGCGACGTCGACGATGACGATGTTCGTCTCGACGGTCGCGAGGTCGACCGAGCCGAGTGCCGCCTCGGCCATCGCCTCGGCCGCCCGGCGGGCTCGCGCATGGTCGTCGGCGAGCCGTTCGACGTTGTGCTCGAGGGCGAACAGCCCTGCAGCAGCAAGGATCCCGGCCTGGCGCATGCCTCCACCGAAGCGCTTGCGCCAGATGCGCGACTCGGCCATCGCATCGGCCGACCCGACGAGCACGCTGCCCACAGGTGCCCCGAGGCCCTTGCTCAGGCACACCGACACGGTGTCGAACTCACGGCCGTAGTCGCCGACCGGCACCCCGGACGCGACGTGGGCGTTGAAGAGCCGCGCGCCGTCGAGGTGCATCGCGACGCCCCGCTCGCGGGTGATCGTGCGTGCCCGGCGGATCTGCTCGAGCGACTGCACGGTGCCGCCGCCGAAGTTGTGCGTGTTCTCGACGACGAGCAGGGCGCTGTTGACCTGGTACGGGCCCGCGCCGGTGACCATGAGGGCGGCCGGGTCCTCGGCACGGAACCGGCCGCGCTCGGACACCCACGTGCGCGACGTGATGCCCGAGAGCACCGCCGCCGCGCCGAGCTCGGCCCGTACGACGTGCGCGAGCGAGTCGGCGACGAGCTCCTCCCCCAGGTGCACGTGCAGCCGGATGCCCAGCTGGTTGGCCATCGAGCCGGACGGCGTGAAGAGCGCCGCCTCGTGGCCGAGCAGGCCGGCGACCCGCTCCTCGAGGGCCCGCAGCGTCGGGTCCTCGCCGAAGACGTCGTCGCCGACCTCGGCGGCGGCCATGGCGGCCCGCATCGCCTCGCTCGGACGCGTCAGGGTGTCGCTGAGCAGGTCGGCGCGCAGGGCCGCCGCGGTCGAGGCCACGTCAGGCCTGGCTGAGCATCTCGGCGACGAGGAAGGCCGGCTCCAGGGACTGCTGGTGGTTCAGGCGCGGGTCGCACACCGACTCGTAGCGCTTCTCGAGGTCGCTGTCGATGATCTTCTCGGCGCCACCCAGGCACTCGGTGACGTCGGTGCCGGTCAGCTCGACGTGGATGCCGCCGGGCACCGTGCCGAGGGACTGGTGCACCTCGAAGAAGCCGCGGACCTCCTCGACGATGTCCTCGAAGTCGCGCGTCTTGTAGCCGGTCGAGCTCTCGAAGGTGTTGCCGTGCATCGGGTCGCAGATCCACGTCACCGTCGCACCCGAGGCGGTCACCTTGTCGACGATCGCCGGCAGGGCGTCGCGGATCGTGCCGGCCCCCATGCGGGTGATGAACGTCAGGCGCCCCGGCGTGCGGTTCGGGTCGACCTTGTCGATGAGGCGCAGCACCTCGTCGATGTCGGCCTTGGGCCCGAGCTTGACGCCGATCGGGTTGCTGATGCGCGAGACGAAGTCGACGTGCGCGCCGTCGAGCTGGCGGGTGCGCTCGCCGACCCAGACGAAGTGCCCCGACGTGTCGTAGAGGCGCCCCGACCGGGAGTCGATGCGCGTGAGCGGGCGTTCGTAGTCGAGCAGGAGCGCCTCGTGCGCCGCGAAGAACTCGACGGTGCGCATCGCGTCGAAGTCGGCGCCACAGGCCGCCATGAAGCGCATCGCCTTGTCGATGTCCTTGGCGAGCTTCTCGTAGCGCTGGTTGGCCGAGTTGGCGACGAAGCCACGGTTCCAGTCGTGCACGTGGCGCAGGTCGGCGAAACCGCCGGTCGTGAACGCGCGCACGAGGTTCAGCGTCGCCGAGCTCGCGTGGTAGGCGCGGACGAGCCGCTGCGGGTCGGGCACGCGGGCGGTCTCGTGGAAGGCGAAGTCGTTGACCATGTCGCCGCGGTAGGCGGGCAGGGTGACGCCCTCGCGGGTCTCGACGCCCGACGAGCGCGGCTTGGCGTACTGGCCGGCCATCCGGCCCACCTTGACGACCGGCACCGACGCGCCGTAGGTCAGGACGGCGGCCATCTGCAGGATCGTCTTGATGCGGTCGCGGATGTTGTCGGCGGTGGCGGACGCGAACGTCTCGGCGCAGTCGCCGCCCTGCA
Organism: Actinomycetes bacterium; assembly: GCA_023451855.1. Lineage (GTDB taxonomy): Bacteria > Actinomycetota > Actinomycetes > Actinomycetales > Dermatophilaceae > Monashia. Next base: position 9,456 of record JAEXXY010000266.1, on the reverse strand, counting down.
GCACGAAGGCCTCGCCGACGGCAGCGGAGGCCATCCGGGCGGTGAGGATGTCGCACTCGCCGGCGAAGACGAGCGGCGGATAGGACGCGAGGGTCTCGATCACCTCGGAGAGCGCAGCCGTGTCGGGCCACGAGGGCTGCTGCCCGGCCTCGAGCTCGGTTGCTGCCGCCGTGAGGGCGGCGAGGGCCTCGGACCCGTTCGCGGGTTCGAGACCGATATCGGCGGTGACGGTCCTCATGTTCACCCGTTCAGGGTAGACGTCACGAGCACGTGCTCCGTGCCGGGTCCGCATCCCGATACCTCCACCCGCACCGTGTGGGGCCGGTGTCAGGCCGGTGTCGGGCCGGTGCCGGGGCTCTGTGTGGGTCTCTGTGCCACTCCCCGTCACTCGGCCGGCTCGGGTCGCTCCTCGAGGTCGAGGCCGCGCTCCATCGCGAACCGGACCAGTTCGACGCGGTTGTGCATCTGCAGCTTGCCGAAGATGTTCTGCACGTGGTTCTGCACGGTGCGGTGCGACAGGAACAGCGTCGCGGCGATCTCCTTGTAGCCCATGCCCGTCGCGACGTACTTGAGGATCTCGGTCTCGCGGTCGGTCAGCTCGGGCACCTCCCGCTCGGGGCCGGCCGAGCTGCGGGCCCGACGGAACTCGCCGAGCACGAGACCGGCCAGGCCCGCCGTGAAGACGGGGTCGCCGGCGGCCGTGGCGCGCACGGCGGTGAGGAACTCCTCGCGGCCGGCACTCTTGACGAGGTAGCCGAGTGCTCCGGCCTTGACCGCCTCGAGGACGTCCTGGTGGTCGCCGGACGCCGAGAGGATCAGCACCCGCGTCGGCACACCGGCCGCGGCGAGCGCGGCGCACACCTGCGACCCGCTCAGCCCGGGCAGGTTGAGGTCGAGGACGAGGACGTCCGGGACGGTGGCGCGCGTGCGGGCGACGGCGGACCGGCCGTCGTCGGCGGTGGCGACGACCTGGAACCCGGCGTCGGCGAGGTCGCGGGCGACGGCGTCGCGCCACATCGGATGGTCGTCGGCGACGACGACGCGGATGCGCGCAGCACCATCAGGCGTCGGGTCGGGTGCGGGCGTGGCAGCGTCGTCGCTCACGGTGCTCCTCGTCGGTCGTTCCGGCCGCGTCGGGCGGGCCGGTCGGGTCGGTGGGAGGGGTGAAAGGGAGGGGAGGGCTGGCGGGGGACGCGCAGCTCGACGGTCGTGCCGCCGGCCGGTCCCGAGGTGATGGCGGCGTCGCCGCCGAGGTCGCTCAGGCGACCTCTGATGCTCGAGGAGACCCCGAGGCGGCCCTGGCCGACGGCCTCCTGGAGCCGGGCCTCGCTGAGGCCGCGCCCGGAGTCGCGGATCGTCACGGCGACCTCGCGGCCGTCGTCGTCGAGCAGCACCCAGGCCCGGGCCCCTTCGCCGGCGTGCTTGCGGACGTTGTCCAGCGCAGCCTCCACCGCGGCGACGACCTCGTCGGCGACGCGTCGCGGCAGCAGGACCGGGTCGGCGGGCGACACGAGCTGGACGTCGTCGGTCTCGACGTGGCGCAGCAGGGTGCGCAGGTCGGCGTCGCCGCTCACAGCGCGGCCCACCTCCACGAGGTCGGTCTGGCTGACGAGGGTGCGCAGGATGCGCTCCTGCTCCCCGGCCATGGCTCCCAACGTGGCCGACTCTCCGCCGAGGTCGGTGGCGCGTCGGTGGATGAAGGAGAGGGTCTGCAGGACACCGTCGTGCACCGTGCGGGCCAGGCGGTCGCGCTCGGCTCTGGCGGCGTCGAGGCGCATGGCCTCGGCGAGGGCGGAGTGGCTGGCCCGGGCGAGGTCGACGCAGTACCCGATGCACCCGCCGAGGAGCAGCCCGAAGATCGAGTTGGACACGGTGTTCGCGGTGGGCTGCACGACCTCGACGAACGAGCTCGCGGCGACGAGGCACGCCGCCGCGAGGCCACCGCGCCAGCCGCGCAGGATCGCGAAGCCCACGACGGCCGCCGACGGCCAGATCGAGGGCAGCGTCTTCGCGCCCGCGGTGATGACCTCGGGCGTGTCGACGAGCCGGGTGGCCAGGATGGCGCCGCAGCCGATGGCCAGCTCGAGGGTGTAGGCGCGGACGGTGCGCATCGGCCGGACGGTCTGCGCGGCAGTCCACCCGGCGAGGACGCCGAGCACGACGACCGCCACGGTCAGGTGGGCGACCCCCGCGCGCCGCTCCCACACCGAGTACGCGGCGTAGACGAGGGCGAGGATCCGGAACACGTCCACGGCGCGCCACAGGCCGCGCACGACGACGTGCTCGTCATCGAGCAAGGCCGGGCCCGCGGGCGTCTCGGACCCGCCGGTCGCGGCGGACATGGGTCAGGAGGCCGCCACGACGGGGCCGCCGTCCTCGTCGGAGTCGGCGTCCGCGTCGGCAGCGACGTCGGCAGCGGCGTCGGTCCGGCTGTCGTCGGAGCGGTGGGTGCCCACGGCGTCGGCCGTCGTGCCGGCCGCCGCGGCCCGAGCCGCCCGCTCGTCGCCCGTGGTGCCCTTGGTGCCCTCAGTGCCCTTGCTGCCCTTGGCGCCCTTGGCGTCCTCGGCGCCCTCGGCGGCGTCGAGCGCCTCCTCGAGCTCGGGGGCGGCGCTGCCGGGCTTGGCGGCCTCCTGCAGCTCGCGGGCCTTGGCCTTCGCAGCCGCGACGAGACGGTCCTTCATCGACGTCGCGTACATGTCGACGTACTCCTGGCCCGAGAGCAGCATCAGCTCGTACATGACCTCGTCGGTGATCGAGCGAAGGACGAAGCGGTCGTCCTCCATGCCCTCGTAGCGGGAGAAGTCGAGCGGCTTGCCGACCCGGACGCCGATGCGCATGATCCGCGGGATGACCTTGCCGGTGGGCTGGGCCTTGTCGGTGCCGATCATCGCGATCGGGATGACGGGGACCTTGCCCTCGAGGGCCATCCGGGCCACGCCGGTGCGGCCGCGGTAGAGGCGGCCGTCGGGTGAGCGGGTGCCCTCGGGGTAGATGCCGAGCAGCTCGCCGCGGCGCAGGACCTTCAGGCCGGAGCTGAGGGCCGCGTTGCTCGCCTTGCCGCCGGAGCGGTCGACCGGCAGCTGGCCGACGCCTTTGAAGAACGCTGCGGTGAGGCGTCCCTTGAGGCCGCGGCCGGTGAAGTAGTCGCTCTTGGCCAGGAAGGTGACCCGGCGCGAGACGACGAGCGGCAGGAAGATCGAGTCGGAGAAGGACAGGTGGTTCGAGGCGAGGATCGCCGCACCGGTCTCGGGGATGTTCTCCTCCCCCTCCACCCAGGGGCGGAAGAGGAGCTTGATGATCGGCCCGATGACGACCATCTTGAGGAACCAGTAGAACACCCGCGCACCCCTCCTGAATGTGACCGCTCGAACTCTACGGCACTCGCGCACGCACAGCGCCGCATGCGAGGATCAAGAGGTCCAGCCGCACCGTCGCCAGGAGCCCACCGTGCCGGTCCCCACCGAGGTCGCCGCCACCCCTCGCGGGGCGTCCTCGTCGCCCCTCCCGCGGCCGAGCGCCGCCGTCGCCCTCCACCTCGCCCAGGCGCTCGGGGGGCTGTCGTGAACGATCGGGACCTCGACGACGAGTTCGCCCGGATCGTCGCCGGCTGGGACGCCGAGGCACCCGACCCGCTGCCGCGCCGCACTCCCACCACCGACACGGGTTCGGACTCCGACGCCGACGCGACGGATGCGACGGACGCGACGGACGCGACGGACACCATCGACACCACCGACACCACCGACGCCCTCACCGACGACGTCCTCGCCGACCCCACGCCGAACGCTGCGGCCGCCGACGACCCGGACGGCCCGACCCCCGCCGGCGGCTCGGGCGGCCCTGCGGGCTCGGGAGGTTCGGACGTCCTCGACCTGCCGATCGCCTCGACGACCGCGCACGTGTGGCGCGGGGGCCCGCCACGGCGTGACGACGCCGACGCGCTCCTCGACCGGGTCGGCACCGACGATCCCGACGACGACCACTTCGTGCCGCCCTCGGAGATCGACCTTCCCTCGGCCGAGACCGACCCGATGTTCTGGGCCATCGTCGGCGGGCTCGTCGGCGGTCCGCTCCTGCTGCTCTACGTCCTCTTCTTCGACCGCGACGGCAGCAGCTGGTGGGTCGTGACGGCGCTCGCGATGATCGTCGTCGGCTTCGTCCTGCTCGTGCTGCGCGGCGGCACCGAGCGCGACCCCTTCGACGACGGCACGCGCGTCTAGTCCTCCGCACTCCTCGGCACCAGGTCGACCCAGAGGGGCCGGTGGTCCGACGCAACGGCGACGTCCACGGCGATCGCTCGCTCCAGCGCATCACGCTCGCCCGGATCACCCGCTGCCACAACGAGATCCGGATCGGCGAGCACCGCGTCGATGGTGACCGTCGGCGAGTTCACGGGGAACGTCGGCACGTCCGGGAGCACCGGTGGCCAGTGGCGCGCCAGCACGCGGCGCGCCTCGCCGTCCGGTCCCTCGTTGAGGTCGCCGGCCACGACGCTGCGGGCGGGCAGCGTGGCGACGAGGTGCTCGGCGTGGCGCACCCGCTCCCCCGCCCGCAGCCCGAGGTGGATGCTCACGACCGTCACCGACGTGTCGGGCGGCCACCCGTCAGGGGCCACCGTGACGCCGGCCCAGCCACGCGTACGGTCGGGGAACCGGGTGAGCAGCCGCCCGCGAGAGGAGGCGTCGACGCCGACGCCGGGAGCCGTCAGGACGGCAGTGCCACCGGTACCGAACCTGCCTCTGCCCCAGTGCATCCCGCAGTCGCGGGCGAAGAGGGGCAGACGCACCTCGGTGGTCAGCCGACGTGGCACCTCCTGGAGGCACAGGACGTCGGGTGCCACCGCACGCACGACCCGGGCGGCAGCCCGACGGTCGTCGAGGAGGTCGCGGACGTTGTACGACATGACACGCAGGGGCCGGACGCGCCCGGCCCCCGTGCCCGGCGTCACTGGGGCGTCACTGCGGCGTCACCGCCCGGTGCGCGCCAGCTCGGCCGCGCCGATGAGGCCGGCGTCGCTACCGAGGACCGCGCGCACGATCCGTGCCTCCGGGCGGTAGCCGCGCCCGGGCAGCTGCCGGCGGAAGGCGTCGCGCGCCGGACCGATGAGCATCTCGTCGGCGGCGCTGACGCCACCGCCGATGACGAACAGGCCGGGGTCGAAGGCGGCCGCGAGGTTGGCCAGGCCCACGCCGAGCCACTCGCCGATGTCGGCGAGCAGCTCGCGCGCGGTGGCGTCGCCGTCGCGGGCCGCGTCGGTGATGAACGGCCCCGTGAGTGCGCCCTTGTCGCCGCCGAGCCGCACGAGCAGGTCGGCGACGACCGGCGAGCCGGCCTCGATCATGGCTCGCGCCTCGCGCACGAGGGCGTTGCCGCTCGCGTACTGCTCCCAGCAGCCGCGGTTGCCGCACTCGCAGCGCGCGCCCCCCGGGACGATCTGCATGTGACCGAACTCGCCGGCGATGCCGTGCCGGCCGCGCTGCACCCGCCCGTCGATGATGAGCGCGCCACCGATGCCGGTGCCGAGCGTGATGACGACGACGTGCGACTCACCGCGCGCCGCGCCGAAGGTCGCCTCGGCCCACGCCGCGGCGTTGGCGTCGTTGTCGACGGTGATCGGCAGCTCGATGCGGCCTGCGAGGGCGTCGCGCAGCGGCTCGTTGCGCCACGACAGGTGTGGCGCGAAGACGACGGTGGCGCGGTCCTCGGCGACGAAGCCGGCCGCGCCGATGCCGACCGCGACGACGTCCTGGCCGTTGTCGGCGCGCACCTGGGCGAGGAGGTCCTGGACCGCCTCGACGATGGTGTCCTCGACGACGCGTGGCGAGGTCGAGCGGTGCGGCGTGTCGCGCCGGACGCGGTGGGAGATGCGACCCTGCTCGTCGACGACGCCGCCCGCGACCTTGGTGCCGCCGATGTCGATGCCGATCGCGAGTCCGGTGCTCACTCCGGCGCTCCCTTCCCGTCGTCGGTCGACGTGCCCGCGGATCGTTCACGGCGTTCGCGCTGGACCGTGGCGAGGTCGCGCAGCGCCGTGGCGGCGAGCCCCACGACGTCGGCGAAGCGGTCGATGGCGTCGGGCTCGATCCGCTGGACGAAGGCGATGAGCTGGCAGACGGGGCAGATGGTGCAGGCAGCCGGCGTCCGGCCGCCGCACGTGCACTCGTGCGCGTCGGCCCCGGTGGTCTCGCCGGGGTCGTCGGCCGGAGCCGAGCCGCCCGAGGTCGTGCCGGTCGAGCCCGTCGGTTCGTCCGATCGGCCGCTCGCGGCGCCCCAGCCACGGGAGGAGAGCAGGTCGACGAGCAGTGCAGCCTCCTCGGCGACCGATCCCGTGGCGGCGCCGCGCGGCTCGCGCGGGTCGGTGTCCTCTGGTGTCACGGTCGATCAGGCCTCGACGCGCTTCTTCAGCTCCTTGAGGGCTGTGTCGACGATGACTTTCTCCGCCTTGCGCTTGAGCAGCCCGATCATGGGGACCTTGACGTCGACCGCGAGCCGGTAGGTGACACGGGTGCCGTCTCCGTCGGTCGAGAGCGTGTAGGAGCCGTTCATCGCCTTGAGCACCTGAGCCGAGACGAGGGACCACGAGACGACACCGGTGCCGTCGTCGACGACGTCCCACTCGTAGTCGAGGACGTAGGTGTCCTTGATGGCGCCGGCGTCGAGGGTGAACTCGACCTGGTCGGCCCAGCCGTCGCCCTCCTCGGAAAGCACGCGGACGTCCTTCACCTCGCCCGCCCACTCCGGGTAGGCCTCGAAGTCGGCGATGACGTCGAGCACCTCGCCGGGCGGCGCGGCGATGACGATGGAGGACTCGGTGCGATCGGCCATGCGCCGAAGGTTATCGCGCCACGGGACGCGCCCCGTGTGCCGGCGGGGGGCGTCGTGGGAGGATGGCGAGGACGACGCGCCCGTGCTCGCGGACGCGTCGGCCCGACCGGGTGCCCGGTGCTGTGACGACGGCGACGTGGTCATCACGGTTACCGCTCGGTAGTGTCTGTCGCAGCCCGGCCCCGGCCAACCAGGAGTGTCAGTGAAGGACAACGTCGTCGCACCGCTCGCCCCCGTCACGACGGAGGGGAGCCTCGCCCACCTGCCCCGTCGCAACGCCACCGAGGCGCCGAACGAGACCGCGTTCTCGATCAAGCGACCGTCCGGCGGGTGGGGCCAGGTCAGCTGGACCCAGTTCGCCGACGACGTCGACGCCGTGGCGCGTGGCCTCGTCGCGGCCGGTGTGCAGCCGGGCGACCGCGTCGCCCTCATGTGCCGTACACGCTACGAGTGGACCCTCGTCGACTTCGCCGGGTGGGCGGCCGGCGCGGCCGTCGTGCCGGTCTACGAGACGTCCTCCGCCGAGCAGGTGCAGTGGATCCTGTCCGACTCCGGCGCCCGCTTCGTCGTCGTCGAGACCCCGGCCCACGCGTCGGTCGTCGAGCAGGTGCGGGCCGACCTCCCCGACCTCGCCGACGTGCTCGTCATCGACGACGGAGCCCTCGACGTGCTGCGAGAGCGCGGCCGCGACGTGCCCCAGGCCGACCTCGACTCCCGCCGGGACGAGCTCGACCGGAGGTCGGTGGCCACGATCATCTACACGTCCGGCACCACCGGCCGCCCCAAGGGCTGCGAGCTGACCCACGGCAACTTCCTCGACCTCGCCGAGAACGCGATCGGCAAGCTCGGGCAGGTCGTCCTCACCGACAACGCGTCGACGCTGCTCTTCCTGCCGCTCGCCCACGTCTTCGCCCGCTTCATCGAGGTGCTCTGCGTGGCCGGCAAGGCACGCATGGGCCACTCGTCCGACATCAAGACGCTCCTCGACGACTTCGCCGGCTTCCAGCCGACGTTCGTCCTCGCGGTGCCCCGCGTCTTCGAGAAGATCTACAACTCCGCCGAGGCCAAGGCAGCCGGCGAAGGCAAGGGGAAGATCTTCCTGCGGGCCGCAACCGTGGCCATCGCCTACAGCGAGGCCCTCGACGAGGGCGGTCCGAGCCTGTCCCTGCGCCTGCAGCACGCACTCTTCGACCGGCTCGTGTACGGCAAGCTGCGTGCCGCCATGGGTGGCCAGGTCCGCTACGCCGTGTCCGGCGGGGCGCCGCTCGGCACCCGCCTCGGCCACTTCTACCGCGGCATCGGCGTGCTCATCCTCGAGGGCTACGGCCTGACCGAGACGACGGCACCGGTGGCCGTCAACACGCCCGACAAGGTCAAGATCGGCACCGTCGGCTACCCGCTGCCGGGCTGCGGCATCCGCATCGCCGAGGACGGCGAGGTGCTCCTCAAGGGCGTCGGAGTCTTCACGAGCTACCACAACAACCCGCAGGCCACGCAGGAGGCGATCGTCGACGGCTGGTTCCGCACCGGCGACGTCGGCGAGCTCGACGACGACGGCTACCTGCGGATCACCGGTCGCAAGAAGGAGATCCTCGTGACGGCGGGCGGCAAGAACGTCGCCCCGGCCGTGCTCGAGGACCGTCTCCGCGCGCACCCGCTCGTGTCGCAGTGCATCGTCGTCGGCGACCAGAAGCCGTTCGTCGCGGTCCTCGTCACCCTCGACGAGGAGATGTGGCCGGGCTGGGCCAAGACCCACGGCCTCGAGGACGTCACCCTCGAACAGGCACGCACCCACCCCAAGGTGCTCGAGGCGCTGCAGGCGGCCGTCGACCGGGCCAACCAGGCCGTGTCTCGCGCCGAGTCGATCCGCAAGTTCGCGGTGCTTCCCGGCGACTTCACCGAGTCCAACGGCTACCTGACGCCGTCGCTCAAGCTCAAGCGCGCCGTCGTCATGAAGGACTTCGCCGAGGACGTCGACAAGCTCTACGCCTGAGGCTCGGCACCGGACGCGTCACTCGCGACGCGTCAACCCTGGCGCAGCAGGGTCCGAACGCGCGCCTGCCACCAGCGCACCAGTGCGGCACGGTCGATGCCGAGCTCGCTCCGCAGGGCCCGGTCGGCGACGGCACCGGGGTCGCCGAGGACGTCGGCCGGCACCGAGAGTCCGCCCGCCGCGGCGCGGTAGAACCTCACGACCCCGGCCGTGCCGTAGCGGTCGGCGAGGGTGCGCAGGGCGAGCAGGCTCTCGCCGTAGGCCACCGGCAGCCGTCCCGTCGACGGGTCGAAGGCGGAGTCAGGCGGCAGGCCCTGCGGGAGACCGTCGGCGCGGGCCGCGTCGAGGGCCGACGCGACGACCGTGGCCTCGGGCAGGTCGACCGCGCGGTACCCGACGAGCTCGGCGAAACCCTCCGACAGCCAGAGCGGCACCGGCCGCGTCGTCGAGGAGCGAACCGTGGCGTGAGTGAGCTCGTGCGTCATGACGACGTCGCGGCCGGCGGGGCGCAGCGAGTCCCACGGGCCGGGCACGACGACGATCCGGTCCGCGCCGGCGGGGCTGCCCGCGACGAGCGGCCCGTCCGTCGCCGCGGCGACACCCTCGAGGTCGCTCGCCTGCCGGCCCAGGAGCCGGGC
>JAEXXY010000256.1 GCA_023451855.1 Actinomycetes bacterium | reverse complement strand
ACCTCCTGGGGCACGTGCTCGTGGTCGAAGGTCACGACGTCGCACGACGCGGCGAAGGCGCGGATCGCCTCGACGTCGGTGTGCTCGCCGACGGGGGCGCTCGGCACGACGAGCGCGGCGGCCGCGGTGTCGCTCTCGGCGAGGACCGACAGCTGGATGCCAAGCTCGACGGCTGGGCCCTGCATCATCCGGGCCAGCTGGCCTCCGCCGACGACGCCGACGACGGGAAATCCTCCGGGGGCGCGCTTGGGCTGGCTCACGGCGCCCAAGCGTAGCCGCGTCCGCTCAGGCGCGAGCGTCCGGCCTGCCCGACGCTACCGGTGCGACGCCGGCGGGCTCCCCCGGCTGCTCGCCCGGCTCGGCGAGCACCGCCTCGGCATGGCTCGGGTCGGCGAGGTCGAGGTGGTGGGTGCGCACGGCGGCGAAGGTCCACACCTTGTTGAGCACGAACGAGACCGGTGTCGTCACCGCGATGACGATGAGCTGGGCCCAGTAGAGACGGGTGCGGAAGCCGGTCGAGTTGTCGAACACCGTCTCGGGCAGGTGCAGCGCCGAGCTCGGGTGCATGAGCAGTGTCAGCAGCACGAGCCCCACGACCTGGGCGAGCAGCCCGATGGTGAGGAACGGCAGGTACTCCCGCAGCCACCGCGCGTGCCGGCTCGTACGGAACGTCCATGACCGGTTGAGCTGGAAGTTCCAGAGGTTGGCGACGAGGAAGGCGATCGTCGAGTACACGTGGTACCACCGCACGTGGTACTCGGTGCCACCCAGCGCGAAGATCGCCTCGTGCTCGTCGGGGCCGAGCTTCTTGACGACGATGAGCGTCAGCATGTTGACGAGCACGCCGGACAGGCCCACGGCCCCGAACCGGAAGAGCAGCACCCAGTTGTGGCGGTGGCGCACGAACAGGAAGTGGTGCAGGCGCCTCACGGGCGCACCCTACCCCGGCTTCCCGGACGCGCCCGCAGGTTCGGTGAGTCCGGCACCTGCCGACCGCGTCAGGGCTCAGCGGGACTCAGTCGGTCTCGGCCTCGGACAGGAAGAGGGCGAACCGCGCCGGCTGGGCCTGCACGAGGTCGAGGCGCCCGCCGTTGGACTCGGCGAGGTCGCGGGCCAGGGCCAGCCCCAGGCCGGTGCTGCCGCCCGCGCCACTGCTGACCGACCGCTCGAAGATGTGCGGCGCCATCGCGGCGGGCACGCCGTCGCCCTGGTCGCTGACCTCGACGATGACCGACGGGCCGGACCGGCGCGCGTGGATGTCGACGGTTCCCCGGCCGTGCACGAGCGAGTTCTCGAGCAGCGTCGACAGGATCTGCGACAGGGCGACCGGCGTCGACCGGACGAAGAGGCCCCGCTCGCCGCGGACGCGCACCGAGCGGCGGGCCTGCTCGAAGGCCGGCTGCCACTCGCGCTGCAGCGCCGCGATGACGGAGTCGAGCGACACCGCCGGCGACGGGCCACCCGACCCGCGGGCCCGACCGAGGAGGTCGTCGACGACGCGCGTCAGCCGCTCGACCTGCGCGATGGCGATGTTCGCCTCCTCCTTGACCACCTCGGCGTCGTCGGTCTCGGAGATCTCCTCGAGGCGCATGAGCAGGGCGGTCAGCGGCGTGCGCAGCTGGTGCGACGCGTCAGCAGCGAAGTCACGCTCGGCGGCGAGCGACTTGGTCATGTCGTGGGCGCGACGCGTCATGACGCCGGACACCTCGTCGATCTCGGCGATGCCCGAGTGGACCGGCGTGAGGCGCGCCTCGCCGTTGGCGAAGCGCGAGGCGAGATGGAGCAGCGCCTGGGAGGCGTCCTCGACGCGCTGGCGCCACGCTCGCGTCGCGACGAAACCGACGCCGGCCGAGACGAAGGCGACGGCCACCATCGCCGCGGCGAACCAGCCGACGGCCACCAGGGGGTCGGGGTCCAGCCACGAGGCGACCTCGTCGGGCTGCTGCGTCACGAACCACCAGACGACGCCTACGGCGAGCACGAGGCACAGCCCGGCCACGACCCCCACGACGGCGAACGTCATCCGGTCGAGCAGGCGCCTCATCTCACTCCGCCTGGGGGCGTTCGAAGCGGAAGCCGACGCCACGGACGGTGGCGATGTACTGCGGGGAGGTGGCGTCGTCGCCGAGCTTGCGGCGCAGGACCGAGATGTGCATGTCGAGGGTCTTCGTCGACCCGAACCACGCGGTGTCCCAGATCTCGCGCATCAGCTGCTCGCGCGAGACGACCTTGCCCTGCTCGCGGACGAGCACCCGCAGCAGGTCGAACTCCTTGGCGGTCAGCTGCAGCTCCTGCCCCTTGAACCAGGCACGCCGGCCGTCGGAGTCGATGCGCACGAGCTCGCCGGAGGCGACGACCTCGGTGGGCGTGCGCCGCAGCAGGGCCCGCACGCGGGCGAGCAGCTCGGCGAGGCGGAACGGCTTGGTCACGTAGTCGTCGGCCCCGGCGTCCAGGCCCACGACGGTGTCGACCTCGTCGGCACGGGCCGTGAGGATGAGGACGGGGATGGTGCGGCCCTCGGCCCGGATCCGCCGGCACACCTCGAGGCCGTCGATCTTCGGCAGGCCGAGGTCGAGCAGGACGAGGTCGGGGTTCTCCTTGGCGCCGTCGAGGGCGGCCGAGCCGTCCTCGCGCACGTCGACGTCGTACCCCTCGCGCCGCAGGGCACGCGCCAGCGGTTCCGAGATGGCCGGGTCGTCCTCCGCCAGGAGCACTCTCGTCATGTCACCGTCCTCACATCGCTCGCGGCCGCGCCGGGACTGTCCGGAGTCGTCCGGATCGTCCTGGCGGTCCGGGGGTGGTCCGGGCCGGCCGTGGGCAGCCTATCGACAACCGGACGATTCGCACTCGCACGCACCCGCCGACGCTCCGCGGCGTGCCCGCCGGGCCCCTTCCGGGTCAGCGCCCACGTCAGCGCCCGGGCCACTCCGGGCGCCGCTTCTCGGCGAAGGCGGCCACGCCCTCGCGGCGATCGCCGGAGAAGGCGGTGGCGCGCCAGCACGCGTCCTCGATCTCGAGGCCGGCCGCGAGGTCGACGTCGGCGCCGAGGCGCATGGCCCGCTTGGCGTTGCGCAGCCCGACAGGCGAGTTCGCCGCGATGACGGCCGCGAGCTCGAGGGCACGGTCGCGGGCCGTCCCGGCCGGGACCACCTCGTCGACGGCGCCGAGCTCGAGGGCCTCGGCCGCACCGAGCCGGGC
>JAEXXY010000213.1 GCA_023451855.1 Actinomycetes bacterium | reverse complement strand
ACCGGCTGACCGCTGATCGGGAAGTTGTCGACGGCGCGGGCCGTCTGCGCGCCCCAGAGCGCGTCGGCCGGTACCTGCACCTCGCCCATCGAGTCGTGCTCGGTCCGGAAGGCCTGCTCGGGTGCGTCGCTCATCACCCCATCCTGCAACGCCGAGGGCCGGCGCGGGGCTCCAGCGTCAGCGGGGGCAGTCGTCGGCGGGGACCGGGCGCGGCTCGAGCGACGCGCGCCGGTTGGCCCGGCGGGTGGCCCGGACGCTGAGGAGCGAGTCGGTGGTCAGGACGAGCAGGGCGACCCAGACGATGCCGAAGCCGACCCACCGCTCGGCCGGCAGGTGCTCGCCGAGGAGCAGCACCGCGCAGAGCAGCTGCATGACCGGGGTGATGAACTGGATGAGGCCGATCGTCACGAGCGGGACGCGTCGGGCCGCGGCGGCGAAGCACAGCAGCGGCACCGCGGTGACGACGCCCGAGAGCACGAGCAGCGTCGTGTGCCCGGCACCGTGGTGGCCGAAGGCGAGCCCGCCGTGCGCCCCGACGACGAGGAGCGTCACGGCCGCGACCGGCGCGAGGACGACGGTCTCGACGGTGAGGCCGTGCAGCGCCTCGAGGCTCGCGCCGAGCTTCTTCTTCGTCAGCCCGTAGAGCGCGAACGACACGGCGAGCGACAGCGCGACCCACGGGACGCGTCCGCCCGCGACGCCGAGGTAGACCCCGGCCGCTGCGCCGATGCCGACGGCGACCCACTGCAGCACCCGGAGCCGCTCGCGCAGGACGACGACGCCGAGGGCGACGGTGACGAGCGGGTTGAGGAAGTAGCCGAGGGCCGCCTCGCTCGTGTTGCCCGACACGACGGCCGCGACGTAGACGACCCAGTTGACGGCGATGAGCACGGCCGCGATGGTGAGCCCGACGAGCAGCCGCGGCCGGCGCAGCAGGGGTGCGACCCACGCGACGTCGCGGCGCACGAGCAGGACGAGCGCGCAGAAGAGCAGCGTCCAGAGGATCCGGTTGGCGAGGATCTCCCAGGCGCCGGCCGGGCGCAGCGCGTCGAAGTAGAGCGGGAACAGCCCCCACAGGCCGTAGGCGGCGAAGCCGAGCAGCGTGCCGCGCCCGACCTCGCCCTCGGGTGAGCCGAGCGTCAGCCCGCCGGTGCGCGACGAAGGCCGCGACACCGGGCGGAGGCTCGGACGGGAGGCGGTCACGCGTCGGGCGTCTCGCCGACGGTCCACGTGTCGCGGCCGGCGAGGAGGGCGTCGATGTCGGCGTCGGTGATCTCGGTGGTGCGCGCCGAGGCCACCTGCTCGCGGAGCAGGTCGTCGTAGGTCGGGCGCGACACGTTGCGGAAGATCCCCATCGGCACGTGGCCGAGGTCGGGGGAGTCGAGGCGCGAGAGGGCGAAGGCGGCCGAGGGGTCGGTGGCGCCGGCGTCGTGGACCAGCACCCGGGCCGGGTCGGCTTCGGAGCGCGGCACGACCGCGAGCGACCCGCGGTCGTCGCGCACGACGACGGTCTCGGCGGTGCCGACCTCCTGCCCGTCGGCCAGGTGCAGGACGCGGGCGGCCGCCTCGGTGCGGTCCTTGAGGACGTCGAAGACGCCGTCGTTGAAGATCGGGCAGTTCTGGTAGATCTCGACGAAGGCCGACCCGCGGTGCTCGGCCGCGGCCCGCAGCACCGCGGTCAGGTGCTGGCGGTCGGAGTCCATGGTCCGCGCCACGAAGCTCGCCTCGGCACCGAGGGCGAGCGACACCGGGTTGAACGGGGTGTCGAGCGAGCCGAGCGGCGTCGACTTGGTGACCTGGCCGACCTGCGAGGTGGGGGAGTACTGGCCCTTGGTCAGGCCGTAGATCTCGTTGTTGAACAGCAGGATCTTGAGGTTGACGTTGCGGCGCAGCGCGTGGATGAGGTGGTTGCCGCCGATCGACAGCGCGTCGCCGTCGCCGGTGACGACCCACACCGAGAGGTCCTCGCGCGTGGCGGCCAGGCCGGTGGCGATGGCCGGCGCGCGGCCGTGGATCGAGTGCATGCCGTACGTGTCGAGGTAGTACGGGAAGCGCGAGCTGCAGCCGATGCCGGAGACGAAGACGATGTTCTCGCGGCGCAGGCCCAGCTCGGGCAGGAAACCCTGCACGGCGGCGAGGATCGCGTAGTCGCCGCACCCGGGGCACCAGCGCACCTCCTGGTCGGAGGTGAAGTCCTTCTTCGTCAGCGTGACGCCCTCGTCCAGGCGCGGGACGCCCGCGGTACCGATGGCGGGCATACCGAGGTCGGTGCTCACTTCGCGGTCTCCTTCATGCGCTCGTCGGTCGTGCTGCCGTTCGTCCCACCGTTCGTCCCGCCGTTCGTCCTGCCGTTCGTCCTGCCGTTCGCGGCAGAAGGCGCCGGGACCGTCGACGCGGACGCCGCGGCGATGATGTCGGCGAGGTCGCCGGCCTGGAACGGCAGGCCGCGCACCGACGTGTGCGACTCGACGTCGACGAGGTACTTCGCCCGCAGGAGCAGGGCCAGCTGGCCGAGGTTCATCTCCGGGACGACGACGCGGTCGTAGGCGCGCAGCATCTCTCCGGTGTTGGCGGGGAACGGGTTGAGGTGGCGCAGGTGGGCCTGCGCGACGCGGGCACCCCGGGCGCGGGCCTGGCGCACGCCGGCCGCGATCGGCCCGTACGTCGAGCCCCAGCCGAGGACGAGGACGTCGGCGTCGCCGGTCGGGTCGTCGACCTCGAGCGGGTCGATGGTGTCGGCGATCCCGTCGATCTTGGCCTGGCGTAGCCGCGTCATGTGGTCGTGGTTGTCGGGGTCATAGGAGATGTTGCCCGTGACGTCGGCCTTCTCGATGCCACCGACGCGGTGCTCGAGGCCCGGCGTGCCCGGCACGGCCCACGGCCGGGCGAGGGTCTCGGGGTCGCGCAGGTACGGGTGGAACACCGGGTTGCCGTCGGCGTCGGTGGCGTTGGGCTCGGTGGCGTGCTCGACGGTGAGGTCGGGCAGCTCGGCGGTGCGGGGCAGGCGCCACGGCTCGGACCCGTTGGCGAGGTAGCCGTCGGACAGCACGATGACCGGGGTGCGGTAGGTCGTCGCGATGCGCACGGCCTCGAGGGCGGTGTCGAAGCAGTCGGCCGGCGTGGCCGGGGCGACCACGGCCACGGGCGACTCGCCGTTGCGGCCGAACATCGCCTGGAGCAGGTCGGCCTGCTCGGTCTTGGTCGGCAGTCCGGTGGACGGGCCGCCGCGCTGGATGTCGCAGACGATGAGCGGCAGCTCGAGCGAGACGGCGAGGCCGATCGTCTCGGCCTTGAGCGCCAGGCCCGGGCCGGAGGTCGTGGTGACGCCGAGGGCCCCGCCGAAGCTGGCCCCGAGGGCGGCGCCGACGCCGGCGATCTCGTCCTCGGCCTGCATCGTGGCCACGCCGTAGCGCTTGAGGCCGGCGAGCGTGTGGAGGATGTCGGAGGCCGGGGTGATCGGGTAGGAGCCGAGGAACAGCGGCAGGCCGGCCCGGTGCGCGGCAGCGACGAGCCCGAGCGAGAGCGCGACGTTGCCGGTGACGTTGCGGTAGCTGCCCGGACGCATCGGGGCCTTGGCCACCTCGTAGGCGACGGCGAAGTCCTCGGTGGTCTCGCCGTAGTTGAACCCGGCGTGCAGGGCGGCGAGGTTGGCCTCGAGGATGTCCGGCTTGCTCGCGAACTTGCCCTTGAGGAAGGCCTCGGTGCCCTCCATCGGGCGGGTGTAGAGCCACGACAGGAGGCCGAGCGCGAACATGTTCTTCGCGCGCTCCTTCTCCTTGCGGGTCAGGTCGGTGAACGACGCGAGGGCCTCGACGGTGATCGACGTCAGGGCCACGGGGTGCACGTGCCACGAGTCGAGCGAGCCGTCCTCGAGCGGGCTCTGGGCGTAGCCGACCTTCGACAGGTTGCGCTTGGAGAACTCGTCGGTGTTGACGATGAGCGTGGCCCCGCGGGGCAGGTCACGCAGGTTGGCCTTGAGCGCGGCCGGGTTCATCGCGACGAGGACGTCGGGGGCGTCGCCCGGCGTCAGGACGTTGTGGTCGGCGAAGTGCAGCTGGAAGCTGGAGACGCCGGGCAGGGTGCCCTGGGGTGCGCGGATCTCGGCGGGGAAGTTCGGCAGCGTGGACAGGTCGTTGCCGAGCAGCGCCGTCTGCGACGTGAAACGGTCACCGGTCAGCTGCATGCCGTCGCCGGAGTCCCCGGCGAACCGTATGACCACGCGATCGAGCTGCTGGACCTTCTTGGTGCTCATGCTCTGCGACGACCTCGAGTTCCTACGATTCACGGCCCGGGGCAGCACGCGGCGGGCTTCTTCCATGCTATGACGCACATCGGCCCACTTTGTGCAGGTGCCACAACGTGGACGACACCGATCCGTGCGCCCGGCCAGGCGGCCGATCGTGGGCCGACCGCACCGTGCCACGCACCTGCAGGCATGGATAGGCTGGCCGACATGTCCGGGTACGTAGCCGTCGCAGCGGTGCTCGCCGCAGGCGTCGTCCTCGTGACCGCCGCGATGCTCGCCCGGCGGCTCCTGGCCCCGAGCGCCCCGCTGCCGGCCAAGCTGACCACCTACGAGTCCGGTGTCGACCCCGTCGGCGAGGGCTGGGCCCAGACCAAGGTGCGCTACTTCGTCTTCAGCTTTCTCTACGTCGTCTTCGCCGTCGACGCCATCTACCTGTTCCCGTGGGCGCTCGTGCTGCGCGACGCGTCGATCGGGCGGGCCAGCCTCGTCGAGATGGGCATCTTCATCGGCGTCATCGTCCTCGGGCTCGCGCACGCCGCCCGACGCGGCCTGCTGAGGTGGGTGTGATGGCGGCGAACCCGGGCCGCCCGAGCCAGCAGCCGACTCAGCAGGGACAGCCGGTCGACCTGCCGATGCCGACCGTCGCGTCGGCCCACGCACCCGTGCGGATGGGCGCTCTCGGCGGCCACGCCCCGCGGCCGATCAAGGTCGTCCTCAACTGGGGTCGGCGCTACTCGCTCTGGGTCTTCAACTTCGGGCTCGCCTGCTGCGCCATCGAGTTCATCGCCGCGTCGATGGGCCGCCACGACTTCATCCGGCTCGGCGTCATCCCCTTCGCGCCCGGCCCCCGACAGGCCGACCTCATGGTCGTCTCGGGCACGGTCACCGACAAGATGGCCCCGGCCATCCGCCGCCTCTACGACCAGATGCCCGAGCCGAAGTACGTCATCTCCTTCGGCGCCTGCTCCAACTCCGGCGGCCCGTACTGGGACTCCTACTCGGTGACCAAGGGCGTCGACCAGGTCATCCCCGTCGACGTCTACGTGCCGGGGTGCCCGCCACGG
>JAEXXY010000135.1 GCA_023451855.1 Actinomycetes bacterium | reverse complement strand
GCCTGGTGCTCGCCGACGTCAGCGCGCCAGGCAAGCACGCCACCGACGGCGAGGACGACGAGTGCCGCGGTGGCGATCCGGTCGACGGGCAGCCAACGGCCACGGGGCAGCCCGACGTGCAGCACGCGTCGACCGTCGAGCAGCAGCGCGACCGGCAGCAGCGCGACGAGCCACGTCCACAGCTGGCCGCGCGCCTCGGTGACGACGCCGGTCAGCAGGGTCTGCGCTGCGTCCATCGTGGCGGCCGCGGCGAGCCCGACGAGGAGCCGCTCGAGCCGCGGACGCAGCGCCGGGTCGCGCCAGCCGACGATGACGGCGACGGCGCCCGCTACCGCGGCCCACCACTGACCGGCCCAGAGCGACAGTGTCGCGTGCACGTAGCGGGAGGCGTTGACGTGGAGGGCGTGCAGCGAGGTGAGCGGGTCGGGGTGGCGCCACGAGGCGATCCTGAGGCCGAAGTCGCCGAACGCGAACCAGTTGAGCGTGTAGGCGATACCGACGCCGATGGCGAACGCCGCGACCCAGCCGCCGAGCAGCGCGAGCACGCCGCGCCACGGGGCGTCGCGGAGCAGGACGAGCGCGAAGAGCACGAGGACGACACCGACAGGCGGGTAGGTGAGCACGGCCGCGACCTCGGTGAGCAGCAGCCACGCGCCGAGCCCGACGCGCGAGCGGGCCGCCCACGGCAGCGTCCACGCGCCGGCGGCCGCGACGAGCACCGACGGCGTCAGCGTGCCCGGCCAGTAGAGCAGCCGTACCCAGACGGCGGAGGCGAACACGGCGAGCCCGAGGAGGGCGTCGACGAGTGGGGCGGGGCGGATGCCGGCCCGGTGCAGGACGCGCCAGAGGCCGGCGACGAGCAGCGCGTAGCCGGCGGCGTACGTCAGGGCCGCGGTGGTCGGGGTGCCGTACTGGCCGACGAGGTGCCACCAGGCGGTGTTGAGCCAGCGGCCCTCGGTGAGGTCGTGGGCGACGGCCGACGGCACGCCGGCGGTGCCGGCCGGGACGAGGAAGGGCCAGTCGTCCTTGCGGATGAACGGGGTGACGGCCTGGAAGAGGCCCTCGGTCGCGAAGAGCGCGACGGCGATGACCGTCGGGACGAGGAAGGGGCGTCCGTGTCCCGGGATCCGGTGTCGGGTCCGCCGTGAGGGGTCGGCGGGGGCGAAGGTCTGCGTCGTCATGGCTCCGGTTGCGTCCGTGGGTCGGGAGGGCGCGGACGATCGGCCCGCGACCTTCCGACGGTACGCACGGGAAACGGCCCGGGACGGCGTCCCGGGTGAACCCGCAGCCACTTCGCAGCGGCCTCGCGGCGGGTGCCCCGAAACCGTGAGGAACCTGCGCCGAGGATGGTCGCCGGCTGCACGGATCCTGTGCGCCGGCGGGTGGCGCGGGTGGCGCGGGTGGCGCTGTCGCCGCTGTCGGCTCTGCTGGCTCGCGGTCAGAGCCAGCCGGGCGGCGTGGGCACGACGACGCCGACGACGGACCGGTCGCTGACCGGCGGTTCGAGCTGCACGACGCCACCGGGTCGCTGGGTGGCCAGCTGCGGGCACTCCAGGCCCACGCACGGCCGGGGCACGAGGCCCTGCTCGACGCGCAACGCCATCGAGAACGTGCTCAGCGTGAGGCGCCCGTTGCGGGAGTCGGCGACGGCGGGGTCCTGGTAGAGGACGATGACCGGTGACGACCCGTCGGGCGTCGAGGCGGCGACCTGCCGGGCGGCCTGTCCGGCCTGTGCGGCGATGGCGGAGAAGGTCATCCGGGTGGCCTGGTGCATGCCGATGTCGGCCCGCCATGCGAGCACCCCGCCGATCGCGAGGACGCCGAGCAGCAGCGTCGCGACCTGGTCGGCCAGGCGGCCACCCGGCAGTGGTGCTCGGGCTCCGGAGGCTCGCGCATCGGTCGGTGCGTCGGTCGGCGCGTCGGTCGGCGCGTCGGTCGAGGAGGCCGGCACGAGCAGGAGAGCCACGGGGAGCACCGCGAGCAGCCACGTCCACAGCTGGCCGCGGCCCTCGGTGACGACGCCGGTGCCGATGGTCTGGGCGGCGTCGATGCCGATGGCGACGGCGAACGCCACGAGGAGCCGCTGGAGGCGTCGGCGCACCGTGGCGTCGCTCCAGCCGATGCCGATGGCGACCAGCCCGATGAGCCCGACCCACCACTGCTCGGACCAGAGGGCGCCGACGGTCTCGAGCCAGCGGCCGGTGTTGACGCGGAGGGCGTCGAGCGAGGTGAGCGTGTTGGCCTGCCGCCACGCGGCGAGCCGGAGCCCGAAGTGCTGGTTGACGACGAGGTTGAGCGTGTACGTGACGAGGACGCCGATGCCGAACGAGGCGACCCACGCGCCGACGACCGCGAGCACGCGTCGCCACGCGGCGTCGCGCTGGTGCAGGACGGCGAAGATCAGCAGGACGACACCGATCGGCGGGTAGGTGAGCACGGCGCCGATGCCGCTCAGGACGAGCCAGACCGCGAACCCGCGGCGAGTGCGGGCGGCCGACGGCAGCAGCCACATCGCCGCCGCGCCGACGATGATCGACGGGGTCAGCGCGCCGGGCCAGTAGAGCAGCTGCACCCAGATGGCCGACGCGTAGAGGGCCAGCCCGAGGAGGGCGTCGACGGCGAGGCCGGGGCGGACGCCGGCCAGGCGCAGCACCCGCCACATCCCGGCGACGAGCACCGCGTAGCCGACCGCGTACGTGATCGCGGCGCTCGCCGGCGTGCCGTGCTGGCCGACGAGCCACCACCAGCCGGTGTTGAGCCAGCGGCCCTCGCTGATGTTGTAGTACGACGGCGGGACGACGTCGGTGGTGTTGTCGGGCAGCAGGAAGGTCCAGTCGTCCTGACGGATGAACGGGGTCACCGCCTGCGCGACGCCGTGGGTGACGAGGAACGCGACGGCGAGCGTCACCGGCACGAGCACGCCCCGACGCGACGCGGCGGCGCGCAGCCGCGTGCGCCGGTCGGCGTTGCCGGGGGCGAGGGTCTGCGTCGTCATGCGGTGGCCCCTGTCATGGAGAGGAGGATCCCACGAACCGCTGAACGCCTGCGCGACCTGGGGCGGCGGATGAGGACTGCAGCGGTTTCACGTACCGGCGCGCGGCGCGCGTCCTAGCCTTGGAGCGCGTCGGCACGACGTCGGGCTGATGCACGACAGGGGGCTGGGAACGGGGGGTGGTGCAGATGACCTGCAGGGGGCGCAGGTACGTGAGGTCGATCGTGGCGGTCGGTCTCGCGGTCAGCCTTGTGACAGCCACGACGCTTGTGGCGCAAGCAGACTCGTCGACCGAGGGCGCGACGACACGTGTCGACGTCGCTGTGGGTGGCGGTGTTCCCGACGCCTATGCCTACTCCGTCGACCTCAGCTCGGACGGTCGCCTCGCGGCCTTCGCGTCCTCGGCCGACAACCTCGTCGCGCGAGACACCAATGGCGCCGAGGACGTGTTCGTCCGGGACAGGGCGACCGGCGTCACGAGCCGGGTCAGTGTCAGCTCCCTCGAGGCCCAGGGCAACGGGGTCGCCACCTCGCCCACCATCAGCGCCGACGGTCGGTTCGTGGCCTTCGTGTCGTCCGCGAGCAACCTCGTGGTCGGTGACACCAACCGCGCCGACGACGTGTTCGTCCGCGACCGGGTCGGGGGCACCACGGTGCGGGCGAGCGTCCGGACCGGAGGAGGGCAGGCGACGTCGGGGGCGGACTGGGGGACGATCAGCGCTGACGGCCGGTTCGTCGCGTTCTCGTCCACCTCGGCGAACCTGGTCCCAGGAGACACCAACGCGGGCGGGGACGTGTTCGTCCGCGACCTCGTGGCAGGCACCACGAGCCGCGTCAACATCTCGACCACGGGTGTGCAGTCCCGATCGGATGACGAGAACCCGGACAGCCCCATCGGCATCAGCGGTGACGGCCGATACGTGGTCTTCTGGTCGCTCGCCTCGAACCTCGTGGCCGCCGACACGAACGGCGTCGGCGACGTGTTCGTCCGCGACCGCGTCGCCGGGACGACCACGCGCGTGAGCGTGTCCTCCACGGGCGCGCAGGCCGACGGCCCGAGCGGCGGTGGCGGGATCAGCGCCGACGGTCGTTACGTCGTCTTCGACTCGGGTGCGGGCAACCTCGACCCGCGCGACACCAACCGCAACTCCGACGTCTTCGTCCATGACCGCGTCACCGCCACCACGACCGGGGTCAGCGTCGTGCCGAGCACCTCGCCCAACCAGGGGCCGCCGAGCTGGTCCGGGACGATCAGCGACGACGGGCGCTTCGTGGCCTTCACGTCCGAGGGCAGCTTCGAACCCGACCGTCCCAACCCCACCGTCAGCGTCTTCGTGCACGACCGGCAGACGGGCAGGACGTCGCCGGCGAGCCTCTCGTCGAGCGGCGCGCTGGCCGACCAGGGTGCCGAGACGCCCGCGATCAGCGGCGACGGGCGCGTCGTCGCGTTCCACTCCGGCGCGTCGAACCTCCTGGTCGGGCCCCACACCGAGACCGACATCTACGTCCGAGACCGCCTCGCGCCGCCGAACCCCTTCGGCGACTTCGGGGCAGACCGGATGTCCGACCTGATCGCGCGCGGTTCGTCGACGGGTCAGCTCTTCCTCTACCGGGGGACCGGTACCGGGCTGACGAGCCGCGTCGTGATCGGACGGTCGGGATGGAACTCCATGGACGCCGTCACGCGGCTCGGGGACTTCGACGGCGACGGCCACGAGGACCTCATCGCCCGGGAGGCCGCCACCGGAGCGCTCTGGCTCTATCGCGGCAACGGCGCCGGCTTCCCCCGCAGGGTGCGCCTGGGCACCGGGTGGTGGAACGGCATGCGCGAGATCAGCGCGGTCGGAGATCTCGACCACGACGGCCGTGCCGACCTCGTGGCCGCCGAGAGGGCGACCGGCAACCTCTACCTGTACCCCGGACGTGGCACGTCAGTCGCCAGCCGGCGTCTCGTCGGCCACGGCGGCTGGAACGGGATGAGCGAGCTCGTCGGGGTCGGCGACTTCAACCGGGACGGTCACGTCGACATCGCCGCGCGAGAGGACCGCACCGGTGAGCTCTGGCTCTACCCCGGAACGGCGACCGGCACGTCGCTCGCGCCCCGGGTCCGGATCGGGTCAGGGGGCTGGAACGGTTGGCGTGACCTCGTCGGCGTCGGCGACTTCGACCGTGACGGCTTCACCGACCTCACGGCGGTCGACCCGTCCACGCGTCAGCTCTACCTCTTCGTCGGACGCGGCCGGTACCTGACCGCGCCGCGACCCTTCGGCAGCGGCTGGACCGCCGACTTCGGTCCCATGGCCTGAGGCGCGACAAGCCGTGACGGACGGATCGGGGACCTGTCGCGATCGTCCCGCCGCGGTGGCGCCGTCGCAGGCGAATCGACGTCCCGCCGGCGCATCGGTGCCATCGCCGCTGCGGGTGGGTCGCTCACGTGCGGGACGCCCTCCCGGTGCCTAGCGTGGGGGTGTCGCCGTACGGGTGTCGAGGAGGCCTCATGGCTGGGAGCGTGCTGCGGTTCGGGTCGCGGACGGTGATCCGTCGGCCCGCGAGCGAGGTGTTCGAGCGCCTGGCGGACCTGCCGGGCTACCGGCAGTGGATGCACCGCGACGGCGTGTTCGGCGGCACGGAGCTGACGTCACCGCCACCGATCCGTGCCGGCACGACGTACGTCGACCGGACGCGGATGGGCCGGTTCGTCGGCGAGGTGACCGAGCACGTGCCGTCGACACGGCTCGCGTTCAGCGAGACGTTCAGCATGTTCGGCCGCGCGCTCACCCAGGCCCGCCCGAGCTACGTGCTCGAGGCCGACGGCGACTCGACCGTCGTGCACCACACCGCCGAGGCCGAGCTGTACGGGCCGATGCGCCTGTTCAAGCCGTTCGCCGCGCGGATCGTGAGCCGCGAACGGGCCCACACCCTCGCCTCCCTCAAGCGCTCCCTCGAGGATTCCGGCTAGGAACGTCGCCGGGAGTCCTCTGCGGCAGAAGGCCGCCCACTCCGGCCATCCCAACAGCCACCGGTCCGCGGCATCTTGTATCGACTGCTTGACACAAGAGAGCACTCCACGGCATCCTCCCTCTTGTCACAAGCATGTGACACAAGGGGCTCAGGGAGGTCGTCGTGTCAGTGCTCGTACTCGTGGTTCTCATCGGTGGGGCCGTGTCATTGGTGGCCGTCACCATCGCCGCCCGCGCGACGAGCGGTAGGGGCGTCCACCCGAGCCGTGAGTGGCTGGCCGTGCGGGCCGTGTGGCTCGCCGCGGTGGTCGTCGGGGTCGTGGTGGCGGTCCTCCTCGCCGGCCGGCTCGACCTGGGGCGCGGGACCATGCTGGTGCCCGCCGTCATCGGTCTGTTCGTGGTGGCAGGCGTGGGCCTCGCCGAGAGCGTGGTGCGTCCGTCGCGCCCCGCCGGCGTCCGCACGGCCTCGCTGGCGCCGCGCCGCGTCGCCGACTACCTGCAGGGACAAGTGGCCATAGCCGTCGTCGGTCTCACGACGGTGCACGTGGCCACGCTCCTGCTGACGACCGCGACGGCGTCTGCCGACGACCTGGGCCGAGCCGGGCGACAGGTGGCGGCCCAGTGCGGCAGCACCGGCAGCGCCGCGGGCCCCTACCCGGGAAGCTTCTACTCCGTTCCGCTGGGCCTCGTCCTGCTGGCGACCGGCGTGGCTGCCGTGACGGCCCTGCTGGTCGTCGTGCGCAGGCCGCGTGGGTTCGCCCCGGACGAGGTGGGGGACGACGTGCTGCGTGTCCGTTCCACGACGCGAGTGCTCGCAGCGTCGGGAGCCGCGGTGGCAGCGAGCCATGCGGGCGTCGCGTTCTTTGCCTCCACCGCCCTGCTCCGGATGGACTGCCGGAGCGTCTGGATGGCTCCGGTCGGGTGGCTCCTGCTCGCCTCGGTGCCCGTGGCGGTGGTGCTCCTCGGCTGGTTCGTCGGCCGCGTCGTGGCTGGCCGTGGAAAGCCTGTGGCTGCAGTCGAGCTCACGCCCGAGAGGCAGCCGCGTTGAGCCTCGTCCTGCGTCTCGACCCGGACGACCCGACGCCGCCGTACGAGCAGCTGCGTCGCCAGCTCGCGGACCTCATCACGGCTGGACGACTGGCCCCTGGCGATCGGCTCCCCCCGCTGCGCCAGCTCGCGGGCGACCTCGGAGTCGCCGTCGGCACGGTCGCGCGCACCTATCGCGAGCTGGAGCAGGAGGGGCGGCTCGTGTCGCGGCGGGGCGGCGGCACACGCGTCGCGGCCGGCCAGGCCTCGACCGCGGACCGACGTGTGCTGCTCGGCGGCATCGCGGACGAGTTCGTGGCCAGGGTCCGCGGTCTCGGGTTCTCCGACGAGGAGGTCGTCGCGGCTCTCGGCCGCACGCTCCGCCTCGGGGGATCCGAAAACCTTTGACCTCTCACAGGATCCGTGGTCGGAAAAGGGCCTACAGGACGTGGTGTGCGATGAGCTTGTTGATGTACGCGACGTCGGTGTTGCCCTTAATCTTCTACGACTCTCTCGTCAAGAGCGTCGACCCGGACGCCAGGACGGAGTTCGTGTTCCGGTCCTGACGTTCTCGCGGCCGGGATGACGCGGGACGGATACCCGCCGTTCCGGTGCCGGACGGGCCATGCCCTGCCTAGACTGCGCAGCGCGTGGCCGACGGCCCACGCGTCACACAGGCGACCAGGGGGCGTCGATGGGTCGAGCTGTCCAACCCGTGCCCGGGTCGCTACGCACCATGACGATGACCAGAGAGCGCTACCGACTGCTCTTCCGGGGCTACCTCCTCGACGCCGTCGCGTCGGCGACGTCTTTGCGACGGTTCGCGTACTGGATCGTCGTCGGACTGCTGATCTGGGGGCTCAGCGGCCGGTGGGCCGTCGGGCTGCTGGTCATGGTTGCGGCCGGGGTCGGGACGGTCGGGTGGTGGTGCGTCCGTATCCGCGCGGCTCTGCGCCAGGGCCTTGCCGTCGGCCAGACGGTCACGACGGGCTACACGCCGTGGGGCGAGCTGACGGTCACCGACGTCGCCGGGACGCTGTCCCTGGGTCGGGGTTCCGCCGCGACGGTGACCCGCGTCCGCGACCGGGTGTCGGTGTGGCTTCGCTGGACGTCGTTCGTGCTCCCGACCGAGCTCTTGACCGACGAGGACATCGCGTTCCTCGAAGGACCGGGGTCGGCGCCCGTGACCGCGGCAGCGCCCGTGCCCGTGCTCCCTCTCGAGCTCGTCGTGACACCGCAGGTGCAGGCTCGCGTCATGGCGGCCGTGGTGCGCGTGCGCACCACGTCGGCCGACGTGCTCTTCCCGTTCCTCACCCCGGCGCTGCTGCTCGCCCTCGTCGCCGTGACCCGGTCGACGATCTTCCTGGTCTTCGGGGTCTTCTTCCTGCTCGTGTGCATCGCCGGGTACGCGCAGGCGCGTCGCGGCGCGCGTGCTGTCTCTCGCGCGCAGTACCCGATCGGAGCGACGGTCCGCGCGAACGTGACGCCGGAGCACCTCGTCGTCCAGACCCGCGCAGGGACGCTGCACTCGCGGTGGAGCGAGTACGTCGCGCGGCGGTTGACGAGGGAGGCCGTGCTGCTGCGGCGCGACCGGCGCCGTCCGGAGACCACCTTGGTGCTCCCGCGCGAGCTGTTCACCGAGCGGGCTCTCGCGGACCTCGTCGCGGCGGTGCCCCGGGCGTACTAGGCGGCGTGCCGGTTGTCTGCAGGTTCAACCGCAGGCGACGGGTCCGTCACGCCCGGGGACCGACTGACCGAAGGGGCGGGGCGTACTTCTCGTCGGTGACCGGCGTCAACCACCGACTGATGCGTCCAGACCCGCGGTCAGCGCGTGACGGCGACCGAGAACCGCCGTGCCGCGCGTGACCGTCTGTCGGCGACGCGGCTGACGCTTCCCGTGACGACCCGTTGACGCCCCCGACCGATGGCTGGTTCGTGCTGTGTCGCCTCGCGCACAGACAGGCGCGGCTGCCGGGCGCAGTGTTGCTTCATCAAGGGCGGGAGCGCCTCACCAAGGAGGTCGGACGATGAGACTCAGGAACTTCCCCTGCTGGGTGATGGGCCACATGTTCCGCGTGAAGCCAGGCGACAAGGGGATGCTCGTCTGCCAGCGATGCGGCACGCAGGAGCTCGTGATGATGAAGCAGCTGCGCGACGACGTCGGCCGCCCCTGGGGGATGTAGCGGCGCTCGCCGCCCAGGCGGCCGCGTCTAGGCTGGACCGGTGGGCACCGGCGGCGACGGGCCGCCCAGACGCCGCACGACGTCGCGGCTGGGCGGACTGGTCCATGCGTCCGCCGGTGACCGGCGCAGTCTCGTGGCCGCAGCCGCCGGCTGGGCCACCCTTTCCGTGGCCACGGCGATCCTGTCGGCCTGCACCACGGCGACGCCTCCGGGCTACGTGGGCACGGCGCTGCCGAGCGCCCCTGAGCCGTTCATGACCGCGATCGACGGGATGACCGTCGTGCCTGCGTCGGTGGAGTGTGCGGACGAGCGGCTCGACGGCCGGCGCAGCAGTCTGCCTGGGCCGCAGCTGTTTCCGACCGCGTTCCCTGGGGCGGTGAACGTCCGGCTCGTCCGGCCCGGGCGTGACGCGTCGGACGCCCGATGCCACCCGACGCTCGTGAAGAGGTTCAGCTGCCGGGACGCGTCGACGTGGGCGGAGCCCGACCCGACGGAGTTCCTCCTGACGTTCGGCGCGCGCCAGGTCAGGGTCATCGAGGGGACGTCCGCGGCCCGGACGCAGTCGACCGCGGACGGCCGCACGCCCGCCGCGCCGAAGCGCTCGTTCACGTATGCCGAGTACGCCCTGACGCCCGGCGACCCGCTCGGTGCGGTCGCGTTCGAGCAGCACGCCTTCGCGACCTGCGCTCCGGCCACCGAGCGGGTGGTCGACGGTGTCGCCACGCGCACCGCCTCGGTCGGGACGGAGACCGGCCTCGTCGACGTCGCGTTCCTCGTCGCCGGTGACCGGCTCGGGCAGGTGGCCCTGTCCGGCAGTCGGTGGGCGGACGGCGAACGTGACCGGGCGTTGTCGGCGGTGGCGCAGCATCTTCGCCTGGAGGAGTGACCCACCGGCGGTCCCCGACGCCGGACTGGCAGGCTTGTGCAGCATGAATGCTGTCACCGTCGAGACGTTGCGCCTGTTCCTGCACGTCCTGGCCGCCACGGTGTGGGTTGGGGGCCAGATCACGCTCGCCGCCCTCGTGCCGGCGCTCCGGGCGACCGGCACCGACGTGCCGAAGGCGGCGGCCAACGCCTTCAACCGCATCGCCTGGCCGGCGTTCGGGCTCCTGCTGGTCACCGGCGTCTGGAACGTGGTTGCCGAGGGTGACAAGGGGCCTGCTTACGAGCGCACGCTGATGGTGAAGTACACGCTGGTGGTGGCGTCAGGCGTCACGGCCTACCTGCACGCCCGGGCGGCGTCGCGCAAGGCCATGGCGGTCTTCGGCGCGCTGACCGGACTCACCGCCCTGGCCACGCTCTTCGTCGGGATCATGCTGGCCCAGTAGAGGATTCGCCAGCGTAATGCGCCGTCGTGTCG
>JAEXXY010000203.1 GCA_023451855.1 Actinomycetes bacterium | reverse complement strand
CAGTGCCAATCCCGGCCTCCCTGCCTCGACGGTGCCCACGGAACACCGACGAACAGCGTGGCCGACAACGGCCGGCGTCAAGCATCAGCTGATACACGACTGTCAAGCATCACCCGAGACAGGACAGTCCGGGCCAGAGTGCGGTGGTGAGGATTGTCTTTTCTCCGTCAAGGCGCCGGCTGCGCCGGCGCAAGGGCTCGGCTGCGGGCGGCGCTGGCGCGCCGTCCTCGCCGGGCCCGGCTACAACTCCGGCGGGGCACGACGAAGCCCGACACTCTGTAGCCAGATCGTCCGGGCCCCAACCAGCGCGTCAAGGGCGCAAACCGTCGCTGCGCGATCGAGCAGGCTCGACCCTTGACCCACTGACCGGGGTCCTGGTGCTGGCCGCTATCAGGGTGCCGGGGCAGATAAGGTGCGCGGCTCGCGTTTGATAGCGCTTCTGATAGCAACACGACCACACGGAGCCAGCCGCCCCTAGGACCGAGGCGGCCTCGAACAACACCGACGACGACGAACCGGGACACACACGACGCACCGCCGACACCTGAAAATCGGAAGGTCGGCGGTTCGACCCCGCCCCTGGCCACCACCCCGAAACCGCAGGTTCAGACTCCTCTGACCTGCGGTTTCGTCATTCTCGGCCTCCTCCGCAAGGTTTGGCGCCGAGGCCCGGGGCTCTGCCTCACGCTCAGATGCGCCATTCCGGCTGGTAGTCCGGGTGGTCGGCATACGGCAGGGCAAGGGCCCGGAGCACGAACGCCAGGCGAGCGACCTCCCCCTCGGGTCCGACGTTCACCTCGTAGTTCGACACCGCGTCGGCGAACTCGGCCGCGACCCGCCGCTTGGCCTCGCATTCGGCGACCAGCCGGGAGGGGTCGACTTCCAGTACGCGCCGGTTGACGTCCGTCGCCCAGGCCAGCCCGGAGGTCAGGCTGCCCGGATCGCCGTACTGCCGTGCCAGCTCCTCGTCATCCGTGGCGCGGGCCAGCACGAACTCGCTGAGACCCCTCATCCGCCCTCACCTCCGCAGGTGACGCCGGCCCGCGCTTGGGCAGCCACGCCAAGGCCGCCGTGGACCTGCTCATCGCTCATGGCTGATCCCTTCCGCGCGCGGATGTACCTACTCACGGTCCCACGAACCGCAGGCCAGCACCACGCTGACCTGCGGTTCTGTGCGTGTGGGCGCACGCTCGGACCGGCGCCTCGTGAGCACTCGGTGGACCGAGACGTCCCGAGCGCAGTCGTCCTGCCTATTCCTGCCCGCCCTCCTGGGCGATCTCCGCGTCGCGCTCCGCGACCTCGAGCGCGAGGCCGAGCGCCTCCACGATCCGTCCCGTGGCCGCGACGACGCGGGTGGTCCCGACGATCGGCGCGATGGCCGACAGGACGCCACGTACGTCGTCGACGTCGAGTCCTGCCTCGCCCGCGGCGGCGAGGTTCATCAGGTACGAGAAGGGCGGTGCATCGGCGCCGACCAGCGCCGCGATGCGCACGAGCATCAAGGTCCCGGGGTCGAGGGTGGAGGTCTCGACCGAGTCGGCCGTCATCCGGGCCAGGAGGTCGAGGACCGGTGCGTCAGTGGCGGATTCCGTCATGGTTCTCCCTTTCGTTCGGGGACCCGGTGGGCGGGTCCAGCCTCCATGACAGCCCCGTCGACGACCTCTGACATCACCCCACCCGGATGAGCGGCCCGGCCATGCAGCTCGTCCTGCTCGCCGCGGTCGGTCGGCACGAGTGCGGCGATACGCCCACGGCCGGCGACACGCGTCGGTGATGATGGGCTCGAGGTCGGCACGAACGGCCGCACCACGGCGCCCACGTTCAAACGGCCGGGCCTCGCGACGCGTGGGCGGTGATGTGGGTGGACGCGGAAGCGACGCAGACCGGTAGCGGCACGCCGGCAGAGGTGCCCTTCAACGGCAGGCTGGCGATCCTGCTCGCGATGGCGATGTTCGTCCTCGTCGTCGACACCTCCCTCATGAACGTGTCGATCTCCGCCGTCGTCCGCGACCTCGACACCACGGTGAGCGGCGTGCAGTCGGCCATAGCCCTCGAGGCGCTGGTCTCCGCGGCGTTCATCCTCATCGGGAGCAAGGTCGGCGACCTCTTCGGCCGCAAGCGGGCCTACGTCCTCGGCCTGCTCGGGTACGCCGTCGGCGCCGTCGCGATGACGCTCGCACAGAGCCTGACGGCGATCATCGTGTTCTGGGCCCTCGTCGGCGGCATCGGCGCGTCCCTGCTCCTGCCCGCGATGCAGTCGCTGATCCACGGCAACTTCGAGGGGGCCGCGCAGAAGCGCGTCTACGCCCTGGTCGGCGCGTCCGCGGCGATCGCCGCTGCGGTGGGGCCGCTGCTCGGCGGGTTCATCACGACGTTCCTTTCGTGGCGCGTCGGCTTCCTTCTCGAGGCCGTGATCATCGCCGTCGTGCTGTCGGGGATCGGGCTGGTCAAGGACGTCCCGTACACCGGGGAGCGCAAGATCGACCTCGTCGGCTCGGCGCTGTCCGTCATCGGGATGGGCGGACTCGTGCTCGGCATCCTCGTGTGGCAGGAGGGCGGCGAGTTCGTGGTGGCCCTGCTGCTGCTCGGCTGCGCCGCACTCGCCGGCCTCGCCTACTGGCTGCGGCGGCGCAAGCGCCGCGGAGCCGCAGTCCTGATCGACCCGGACCTGTTCAGCTCCAAGGCGTTCCGCCTCGGCATCTCGGGGCAGATGATGCAGCAGATCGCACTGGGCGGCACGATGATCGCGCTGCCGATCTACCTGCAGATGGTGCTCGAGTACAACGCTCTCGAGTCGGGGCTGTCGATCGCTCCCCTGTCTCTCAGCATGTTCGCGATCGCCCTGCTGGTCGGCAGGCGCGCCGCCGACCGACGACCGGCCGGGATCATCCGCGTCGGGTTCGCGCTGCTGCTGCTCGGGGTGCTGGCGCTGGTGCCGATCGTGCCGCGCGCGTCGTCGGGGTGGGCGCTGACCCTGCCGCTGATCGTCGCCGGGTCGGGGCTCGGGCTGCTCGTGTCGCAGCTGAACAACTACACGCTGGCGCCCATCTCGGAGGAGCGCGTCAGCGAGGCCGCCGGGGTCAACTCGGCTGGCGGGTCCTTCGGCCTGTCCTTCGGGCTCGCCTTCGCCGGGGCGATCATGCTCGCGACGCTGTCGTTCACGTTCACGAACATGGCGCAGTCGAGCACCGTGCTGTCGTCCACGCAGCAGCAGCAGGTCTCCTCGGCGCTCGAGGAGGACGCCGAGGTGATGAGCAACACCGCCCTGCAGCAGCAGCTCGCCGGTCAGTCACCGGAGGTCCAGGCCGAGGTCATCCGGATCAACACCGACGCCAGGCCACGAGCCCTGCAGGTGGCCCTGCTCGTGCCGCTCCTCGCTGCCCTCCTGGGGCTGCTCAACTCCTTCCGGATGCTGCGGCTGCCCGACCCCAAGCCGTCCAGCACGGCGGACGGCACCCTCCTCGGCTGACGTGGCTCGAGCCGGACGACGAGTCGGCCGGCGGTGAGGGTGCGCAGCCCGGCAAGAGACGTCCTGCCGGTGCTCGGCGCATCGGGGTCGGCGCGTCGGGCTCAGGCGTCGACGAGGCCGCCGTCGACGCGGATGAGGTGCGGCTCGCCCTCGACGCTGACCCGCACTCGGGAGCCGACACTCGGCGTCCGGCCTCCGAAGGTGCGGGCCGACAGGAGGGTCGAGGCGCCCGACGCGTCCTCGAGACGCAGCTCGACGAGGGCGTCGTGGCCGTAGAAGGCGCACCGCGTCACCTCGGCCAGCGCACCACCGACGCCGACGGGCCCGCCGGTGCCGGCGTCGTCGAGGCGCAGCTGCTCGGGTCGGATCAGCACCTCGCAAGGCCCCGTCCCGCGCGCGGACGCCATCGGCAGCGTGCCGAGGGCACACGTCACGGCACCGTCGCCGAGCTGCCCGGCGAGGAAGCACGCCTCACCCAGGGAGACGGCCGAGCGACGGTCCGACGGGGCGCGGTACACCTCGGCGGGCGCGCCCACCTGGCTGAAGCGTCCGTCGTGCATGATCGCCACCTGGTCGGCGAACGACAGCGCCTCGGCCTGGTCGTGGGTCACGAGGACGACGGTGGCCTGCTCGTGCGCGAGGGCGGCCGCGACGGCGTCGCGCGTCGCGACGCGCAGCTCGGGGTCGAGCGCGGAGAACGGCTCGTCGAGCAGGACGATGCGGGGGCGTCGTGCCAGCGCCCGGGCGAGCGCGACGCGCTGCTGCTG
>JAEXXY010000133.1 GCA_023451855.1 Actinomycetes bacterium | reverse complement strand
CGATGGGAGAGGGGCCGCTTCGATGGCGATGCCCGGTAGGGCTACTTCTTGCGGTCAGGAATCACGAGCAGTGCGATCCACGGTGGTATCGCGGCAGCCCACGCGTACCAGGTGGGCTGCCAGCCGTTCAGTGCTGTGGGGATGAGCGCGAGAGCGGTCACGACCAGAGCAAGAGGGAGGGCGTGGCGTCTCCACCACGGGACGTCCCTGGCGGGCGGCTGCTGCTCTACTTGCATCGAGAGTCCTTGTACTCGCCGACGACGTAGTTCGGCTTGACGAACACGGGCGCGGGCGCGCCCAGCGAGATGTAGTAGCGAGCATAGACACACTTACCACGGTTGTTCGCCACGCTCGCCTTCGCGACGATCGCCGTCGTGATGGCGGCGCAGATGCTCCCGAAGACTCCCGCGTAGCCGAGCTTCTTGCCCAGGTGGCAACCGCAGCCACCCCACGAACTCGCCCAGGGGACTGCTGCAGGATCGGTTGACACTCCATCTGCGGGACGAGGTCCTGCTGGAAGGATGTCGCTGTGCCCAAGAAGTTCCCACCTGAGTTCAAGCGTGACGTCGTGCGGGTCGCTCGACGCGGCGACCTGACGCACGCCGAGGTCGCGTCCGACTTCGACATCTCTGTGGAGTCGGTAAGGCGCTGGGTGCGCCAGGCCGACATCGACGACGGTGTCACCGATGGTCAGACGACCAGTGAGCAGAACGAGCTGGTCCAGCTGCGCCGGGAGAAGCGTCGATTGGAGATGGAGAACGAGAGATCCTGCGCCGCGCGGCCGCATACTTCGCCGCTGGATCGCTCCCAAAATGAGCTACCCGCTGGTCCGTGACCTGGCCGCCGAGGGCATCCCCGTGCGGCTGACCTGCGGGGTGCTCGGCCACTCCAGGCAGGCCTACTACGCCTGGGCGGCCAACCCGGTCAGTTACCGCGACCTGGAAGACGCTCACCTGACCAACGCGTTGATCGACGCCCACGGCGACGACCCGGAGTTCGGCTACCGGTTCCTCGCCGACGAGCTCGAGCGCGCCGGTCACGACGTCGGCGAGCGGCGGGTCTGGCGGTTGTGCTCGGCGCAGAAGCTGTGGTCGGTGACCGTGCGCAAGGGCAGGCGCGGGACCGGCAAGACTCCGGGCCCGGCGGTCCACGACGACCACGTCCAACGCAACTTCACCGCGGCCGAGCCGGACCAGGTCTGGGTCACCGACATCACCGAGCACCCCACCGGCGAGGGCAAGCTCTACTGCTGCGCGATCAAGGACCTGTTCTCCAACCGCATCGTCGGCTACGCGATCGACGAGCGCATGACCGCCCAGCTCGCCGTCACCGCGCTACGCACCGCCGTCGCCCGTCGCACCCCGAGCGGCGTCGTGGTGGTCCACTCGGACCGCGGAGCGCAATTTCGAGCGCGCAGCTTCCGGGCCGTCCTTGCTGCCGCCGGCCTGCAGGGATCAATGGGACGGGTCGCCTCCACCGGAGACAACGCCGCCATGGAGTCCTGGCACGCACTGCTACAGAAGAACGTCCTGAACCGTCGCCGCTGGGCCACCCGCGACGAGCTGCACGACGCGATCGTGTTCTGGATCGAACGCACCTACAACCGGCGCCGACGCCAGCGCGCCCTCGGCAAACTCACCCCCCGTGGAGTACGAGCTCGCCTTCACCGCCCAGAACGCCGCGCTTGCGGCATGATCACCACCAAACCCGTGTCAACGGATCCTGCAGCAGTCCCTGACCTGGATCGAACGGACTACCACCGTCGCCGACGCCAGGCCAGACTCGCACGATTGACCCCGATCGAGTTCGAGATCATCATGAGCCAGGCCGCCGACCAAGCTGCCTAACCAACTGTCACGGAATCATGCAGCAGCCCCCATCATCTACCCTCGTGGTGCGTTGGTGGGTTGAGACCGCCACCGTTTTCGGAGAACGCCGATCTCGCCCTCGCCGAAGGCCGCATGGAGGCGCAGGAGCGTGACGGCTGGTACCGGCTGGCGACCCGCGTACTCGATCGCTTGCCCTCCGCAGGGGACAGCGCGGTGCAGACGGCGATCGGTGAGCTGAAGGAGATCGCGCCGGTGACGTCCGGAGCGTTTGGGGAGTCGACCGGTGTGCGCTCCCCCGAGTGGAACGACGTTCAAGGCGACCTCGGCGACGCGTGCGACGACCTCGGTGCACCGCTGGCGATCACGATGTTCACCGGCGGATGATGCAAGACCAATGCTCAGAGACGTCCACCGATCCGAGCGCGCAGGGCCATAGCGCCTTCACGAGACACGGGTAGCGTCAAGACGTGCGGAGTCGAAGCGGCAACGGGAACGCGAGCCGTCTGCGTAGCGTCGTGATCCCCGGCCTGTCCCTCCTGGTCTTGACCGCCGCGGCCGCCAGCTTGATAGGGGTTGTGTTCTCCGGTGTCGCGCATCGTGCGACCCCGGTGGCTGAGGATGCGGTGCGGACCGCTCGTGGGGTGACGGAGGCTGACGAGTTGCGCGTGGCGTCGCTCGTCGACCGGGCTGCGAGCTGGCCAGGAGTCGAGACCGTCTCAGGTCCAGAGCGCATTCGCCGCAACTTCATGGAAAACACGCTCAGCGTTCCTCTGGATGTCGTGATCCGTGACGACGTGTCCAGGGACGACCTGACCACCCTCACGCTGGATCTCTGCAGAGCGTCACGCGCGGGCCTGGCCTCTCGCGATGCAGTTCGCGCTTCTCTGAGATTCGAATCGGCAGTCGCCGGAGTCACCTGCAGCGCCCCCGCGCACGCCGATGCGATGGGGGCCTTGCTCTACGAGGTGGCGGCTCGAGGAGACGCCGACGAGCTCGAGTGGGTCTCGCTCAGCATCGCCGGAACTGAGGAAGCGTCTCCCCCTCTGGTGCGGATCGGTCTATGGCCCGCCGACCCGGCGAACGGCACCCGACTAGAGACCGAGTGGTCTTCGATGGCGTCAAGGCTTGGCTTCTCACCGGCCGAAGCCGCGGTTCGGGACGATCCGGCACCGCGGACGTCGGCAACTGGGGGCTGATCGTCGCTGACCGCGATCTCCTCCAGGTGTGGCCCAAGTCTCCTTGCCGATCGAGAGCGTGCCGTGCCTTCGTCGCGCCCCCTTGATCGCCGCCGAAGGAGGAATCATCGTCTGGTCGTTTTGATGCCTTGATCTTCCACGTCGACCAGCTGCGCTACGTCGTCGTCGAGCTCAAGATCGGCAAGTTCGACTC
>JAEXXY010000131.1 GCA_023451855.1 Actinomycetes bacterium | reverse complement strand
GGGCAGGGCGGGGCGCTCGGGGGTGGCGCCGGACGCTGCGGGCGCCGTCGTCGTCAGCGCGAGGGTGGTGAGGGCCGCGGCGGCGAGCCCGCCACCGCGCAGGAGGGATCCAGCCATGAGTCGTCCTTCGGGTCGGTCGGGTGGGTGACCTGCGTCCGTGCGGAGAGGGGCGGAGACCGTGCGGATGTCCGGTTCATACCCTTTGTCAGCGTGTGGCCCACGGCACTCGCCGTCCTGAGGGGCGGCGTCCGGACGGTCTGCTAGACAGGCGGCGTGAGCGAGTACGACGACGCGATCCGCCTGGTGCCCGGCCCCTCCGCCGACCAGCGGACCGGCACCTTCCACGAGGACTGGATGATCGGCAACGCCGTCAACGGCGGGCTCGTCATGGCCGCAGCCCTGACGGCACTCGGCCAGCACCTGGACGCCGATCCCGCCGAGGCTACCCGCCACGTCGACCCCGTCGTGCTCTCGGCGTACTTCATGACCGCCTCCCAGCCGGGGCCGTTCACGGCCACCACCGAGGTGATGCGCTGCGGGCGTGCCCTGTCGACCGGGCAGGTCAGCATCGCCCAGGCGTCCGGCGCGGGCGACCCCGTGGAGCGGATGCGCGCCATCGCCTCGTTCGGCAACCTCGTCGACGTCGACGTCCAGCGCCAGTCCGACCCTCCTGACATGCCGCCGCCCGAGCAGTGCCTCGGCGCCGACCAGGCGCCCCCTGACTTCCTGGCCCATGCCCGCTTCCTCGAGCGGCTCGACCTGCGACTCGACCCCGCCACGGCCGGCTGGGCCATGGGCCGCCCGTCGATGCAGGGCGTCATGCGCGGGTGGCTGCGGCTGCGCGACGGCCGCGAGCCCGACACGACGCTGCTGCTCCTCGCCCTCGACGCGCTGCCGCCCGTGGCCTTCGACCTGGGCCTCTTCGGCTGGACGCCGACGCTGGAGTTCACCGGCCACGTGCGCCGCCGCCCCGCGCCCGGGTGGCTGCGCGTCGCGCTGTCGAGCGAGAACCTCGGCGGCGGGATGATGGAGGAGGACGCCCGGATCTGGGACTCCACCGGGGCCCTCGTCGCCCAGTCGCGCCAGCTCTGCGGCGTCCGGCCCGCTCCGGCCGGCGCCTGACCGGCGGGCACACACCGTCGGCGATGGGCGTCCACCTCGTCTACGAGACGCACGCAACCACCGAGGACAACGAGAACGGCGTCGCCACGGGCTGGCTACCGGGACGCCTGTCCGCCGCGGGCCGGCAGCAGGCGGAGGAGCTCGGGCGCCGGCGCCGCGGCACCGGCGTCGCTGCGGTGTACACGTCCGACCTCGCGCGGGCCGTCGAGACGGCGCGGATCGCCTTCGGGGGCAGGGACATCCCGGTGCACCTCGACACGCGTCTGCGCGAGTGCGACTACGGCCGACTCAACGGTGCGCCGGTCACCGCGGTGGCCGTGCAGCGGCGTCGGTGCATCGACGAGCCGTTCCCCGGTGGCCAGAGCTACCGCGAGGTCGTCGCCGCGACGCGCTGGTTCCTCGCCGACCTCGTGCGCGACCACGACGGGCAGACGGTCGTCGTCGTGTCGCACTCGGCCAACCGCTGGGCGCTGCAGCACCTGATCGACGGAGCCTCCCTCGAGGACCTCGTCGACGCGCCGTTCGACTGGCGTCCGGGCTGGGAGTTCACGGTGCCCGCGGTGCCCCACCCCTGACGCGTCGGGCCCCCGATGTGCTGACGGGCGGTCCGGGCGTGGTCGGCGGCCGCGTGCGCCCGCACTAGACTCCTGTCCCCGTGGCACTCACCATCGGAATCGTCGGTCTCCCCAACGTCGGCAAGTCGACGCTCTTCAACGCGCTGACCAAGAACAACGTGCTCGCCGCGAACTACCCGTTCGCGACGATCGAGCCCAACGTCGGCGTCGTCCCGCTACCCGACAGCAGGCTCGGTGCGCTCGCCCAGATCTTCTCCTCGGAGAAGATCCTCCCGGCCACGGTGAGCTTCGTCGACATCGCCGGCATCGTGCGCGGCGCGAGCGAGGGGGAGGGGCTCGGCAACAAGTTCCTCGCCAACATCCGCGAGGCCGACGCCATCTGCCAGGTCGTGCGCGCGTTCGAGGACGGTGACGTCGTCCACGTCGACGGCAAGGTCAGCCCGGCCAGCGACATCGAGACGATCCACACCGAGCTCATCCTCGCCGACCTCCAGACCCTCGAGAAGGCCGTGCCCCGCCTCGAGAAGGAGGCGCGGATCAACAAGGACAAGAAGGCTGCCCTCGAGCTGGCCCAGGCCGCGCAGAAGGTCCTCGAGGAGGGCCACACCCTCTATGCCAAGGGTCCGGCAGCCGGCGTCGACCTCGCTGAGGCCAAGCAGCTCGGCCTGTTGACGACCAAGCCCTTCATCTACGTCTTCAACCTTGACGAGGACCAGCTCGCCGACGCCTCGCTGCAGGAGTCGCTGCGCGAGCTCGCCGCCCCGGCCGACGCCGTCTTCCTCAACGCGAAGCTCGAGATGGACCTCATGGAGATGGAGCCCGACGAGGCCCTCGAGATGCTCCAGAGCTTCGGCGCCGAGGAGTCGGGCCTGGACCAGCTGGCCCGCACCGGCTTCCACACCCTCGGCCTGCAGACCTACCTGACGGCCGGGCCCAAGGAGTCGCGGGCCTGGACCATCGGCAAGGGCTGGACCGCCCCGATGGCCGCCGGTGTCATCCACACCGACTTCCAGCGCGGGTTCATCAAGGCCGAGATCGTCGGGTTCGACGACCTCGTCGAGGCCGGCTCGATGAACGCGGCCAAGGCGGCCGGCAAGGTCCGGATCGAGGGCAAGGACTACGTCATGCAGGACGGCGACGTCGTGGAGTTCCGCTTCAACGTCTGAGGCCGACGCCCAGGGGTGCAGCCTGCTCGATCTGGGCCACCGTCGCCACGGCGGTCTGCGCCTGCCAGGCGGCGTTCGGGTAGTCCCCGTCCGGGGCCAGGTGGTGGGTCTCGTCGTAGGCGTGGTCCGGGCCCTTGAAGGCCGTGCGAAGGTCGCTCGTCAGGAGCAGGTCGTCACGAGCGGGCGGCCAGGACGCAGACCTCGTTGCCGTCGGGGTCGAGCAGGGCCACGGCGCCGGCGTCGTGCGCCGACGCGTCGCTGCGGGTGGCGCCGAGCGCGAGGAGCCGCTCGACGACCGCCTGCTGGTCGGTGCCGTCGGCGGGCACGAGGTCCAGGTGCCAGCGGTTCGGGCCGACCTTCTGCTGGAACGGCGGGCCGCCCCAGGTGACCTTCGGGCCGCCGTGAGGCGAACGGATCGCGGTCTCCTCGTCCTGGTCCCAGACGAGCGGCCAGCCCAGCGCCTCGCTCCAGAAGAGCCCCAGGTTGCGGCTGCCGTCGCTGGACAGGGCGCCGATGAAGGGGCAGTCCGCGAGGAACCGGTTGCCCGGCTCGATGACGCAGAACTCGTTGTCCTCCGGGTCGGCGAGCACGACATGGCCCTCGTCGCCGCGCTGCCCGACGTCGTAGTGCCGGCCGCCGAGCTCGAGGACGCGGGCGACGGTTCCGTCCTGCGCGTCCGCCGACGCGCTCGTCAGGTCGAGGTGGATCTGGTTGCGACGCGTCTTGGGCTCGTCGGTGGGCAGGAAGCGCAGCCGGAACCCCGTGTCGTCGGTCGGCAGCAGCGCGACGCCCCGGGTGCGGTTCGTGCCGTCGGTCGCGTCCGCGAGGGGCCAGCCGAGCAGGCCTTGCCAGAATCGCGCGAGTCGCTGTGGGTCGGTCGCCGCGATGCACAGGGCGAACAGCTCGGGTCGAGGGACGGGCGTCCGGTCGCTGGCCTCCATCGAGGCAGCGTAGGCACGCGGCAGGGAGGGCGGCACCCGGATTTCGCACTGCCCACGGCGAGCACCTTGTCGGCCCCGTGGCTAGGGTTCGGGGCATGGGCGACCACGTGACGATCTTGCACAACAACCGCTGCTCGACCTCCCGGTCTGCCATGGAGCGCCTCGACGATGCGCACGTGCAGGCCGAGGTCGTCGACTACCTGCGCCACCCGCTCGACGCCGCCGCGCTCGAGGACCTCCTCGACAAGCTCGAGGACGCCCCGACCGACCTGGTGCGCCGAGACGCCCACTTCGCCGAGCTCGGTCTGGTCGACGCGGACGTCGCGACCCGCGAGCAGGTGGTCGACGTCCTCGTGCGGCACCCGCGGCTGCTCCAGCGTCCGGTCATCGTCAAGGGCGACCGCGCCATCATCGGCCGGCCCAAGGAGCGCGTGGCGGCCTTCCTGGCCGGGTGACCGCAGCCGGTCCGTCGAACCGGACCGACATCGCCGGCCGGCACGTGTCATGCCGCCGGGGGCCGCACCGATGGAACGGCTGAAAGAGGCGCCTACCGGACCTCCGAGCGGGAGGCGCCTCTTCGCACGTCCGGCGTCCGGCGCGCTCCGCACGTGTTCGCGGTGACGGCCCGACACGTCAGCCCGCCTGCTGCTCGTCGAGCCCGGAGACTCCCGGAGCCTCGCCCAGCTCGGCAAGCCCGCCCAGGCCGCCCGACGCATCCGCCGGGGTGCCGCCGGCGCGCACCGAGGCGTCGGGGGCACGGTTGCCCCCGGTCCGACCGGGCTCGCGCATGAACGCGCGCAGGGTGTCGGCGAAGCGCTGCGGCTGGTCGAGGTGCGGGAAGTGCCCCGCGCCCTCGAACAGCTCGATGTGGCAGCCCGGGATCGCCTCCCGGGCCAGGGCCGCGTGGGCGGGCGGGATGATGAAGTCGCGGGTGCCCCAGACGACGAGGACGGGC
>JAEXXY010000128.1 GCA_023451855.1 Actinomycetes bacterium | reverse complement strand
GCACGCGGGTCAGATGCCGCGGCTCAGATGTAGATGGCGGGGTCGACCCACTGGTTGGTGGCGTCGCGCTTCGGGAAGCGCAGCACGGCCGGGATGCCGGTGGCGACGGCGCCCGTCGGCACGTCCTTGACGACGACCGAGTTGGCGCCGACCTGCACGTCGTCGCCGACGAGGACCGGGCCGAGCACGCGGGCCCCGGCCCCGATCGTGACCCGGTTGCCCACCGTGGGGTGGCGCTTGACCCGGGCGAGCGACCGACCGCCGAGGGTCACCCCGTGGTAGATCATGACGTCGTCGCCGACCTCGGCGGTCTCGCCGATGACGACGCCCATGCCGTGGTCGATGAAGAATCGTCGGCCGATACGCGCCCCGGGGTGGATCTCGACGCCGGTGAGCGATCGGGTGACCGTGGCGAGGACACGCGCCGGGAGGCGTCCCGCCGGGTGCTTCCACAGCTCGTGCAGGCCCCGGTGCGCCCAGATCGCGTGCAGGCCCGGGGAGGTGAGCACGACCTCGAGGCGCGTCGTGGCGGCGGGGTCACGGGCCAGCGCGCCGTCGACGTCCTCGCGGGCACGCTCGACGACGCGTCGGACCCAGCCCAGCGGGCCGCCCGGCACGGGTACGTCGGGCCTCGAGGCGTCGGGTGACGCGTCGCCGGCGCCGGCGCGTCGGTCCGCGACGTGCACGGCGGGAGAGGGTGCGTCGCGCACGTCACGGACGACGGACAGTGCGGGCTCGGCCGGGCGACGGGAGGAGCCCATCGCCCCGTCCGCGTCCGTGGTGGCTGCGGTGCTCATGTGACCGGCTCCTCGAGGACCGACGTGGTCCTCAGTCGACGAGGCCCTCGAAGAGGACGGTGGACAGGTAGCGCTCGCCGAACGAGGGGACGATGACGACGATCGTCTTGCCCTCGTTCTCGGGGCGCTGGGCGACCTGGGCGGCGGCGGCGATCGCGGCACCGGAGCTGATGCCGACGAGCAGGCCCTCCTCGGTGGCGGCCCGACGCGCGTACTTGACCGCGGTGTCGGCGTTGATGTCGATGACCTCGTCGTAGATGGAGGTGTCGAGGATCTCCGGCACGAAGTTGGCGCCGATGCCCTGGATCTTGTGGGGGCCGGGCTGACCGCCGTTGAGGATGGCCGACTCCTCCGGCTCGACGGCGATGATCTTGACGTCGGGCTTGCGCGCCTTGAGCACCTGGCCGACGCCGGTGATGGTGCCGCCGGTGCCGATGCCGGCCACGACGATGTCGACCGCGCCGTCGGTGTCCTTCCAGATCTCCTCCGCGGTCGTCTTGCGGTGGATCTCCGGGTTGGCCTCGTTGGCGAACTGGCGGGCGAGGACGGCGCCGCGCTCGGCCGCGATCTCGTCGGCCTTGGCCACGGCGCCCTTCATGCCGGTGGCGGGGTCGGTGAGGACGAGCTCGGCACCGAAGGCACGCAGCAGCGCGCGTCGCTCCTTGCTCATCGACTCGGGCATCGTCAGGACGACCGTGTAGCCGCGAGCGGCGCCGACCATCGCGAGGGCGATGCCGGTGTTGCCCGACGTGGCCTCGACGATGGTGCCGCCGGGCTCGAGCTCACCGCTGGCCTCGGCGGCGTCGATGATGGAGACCCCGATGCGGTCCTTGACGGAGCTGGCCGGGTTGTAGAACTCGAGCTTGGCCGCCACCGTGGCCGGCGCGCCGTCGGTGACCCGGTTGAGTCGGACGAGCGGGGTGTTCCCGATCAGCTTCGTGACGTCGTCGTGGATCGGCATGGGTGTGGCCCCTTCGGCAGTCGGCGTGGTGGTGCGGCTCGGTGGCCCGGTCGTCAGGGACAACCGGGCCCTCGTTATGCATATTCCAACATCTGGTTATCACTTGCCAACCCATCCGCCCACGATCCGGTCGACCGAACGGATCGTGGGCGGCTCGTGGCGGACCGTGGCGGACCGTGGCGCGGGAGGGCCGAACGGGCCGAGGGGCCGCCGCGGTCGCGACGACCCCCGGAGAAGGACTGCAGTTGCTGCTCAGCCCACCGGCTGGAAGTAGTTGCGGTCCATCCAGTGCACCACCTTGCGGCCGATGACGGTGCCCTGCACGTCGGCGCTGCGGAA
This sequence comes from Actinomycetes bacterium, assembly GCA_023451855.1. Classification (GTDB taxonomy): domain Bacteria; phylum Actinomycetota; class Actinomycetes; order Actinomycetales; family Dermatophilaceae; genus Monashia. Next base: position 15,434 of record JAEXXY010000128.1, on the reverse strand, counting down.
GTGGATGCCACCCCAGACGCGGGCGTCGATGACCTCCTTGGTGATGAGGGAGAGGCGCTCGAAGTGCCGCGGCTCGCCGGGGAAGCGGCCGGACCGCACGTCCACCGCGACCTTGTCGGTGCCGAAGAACTCCGTGAAGGCGCGAACCGAGGCGCCTGTGACACAGCCGTGCCCGGAGGGGTGCTCCGGGAACGGGGGCGTCGTCAACGGCGGGGTCGTGGGCGTCGACGGGTCGAACAACGGGCGCCACCCGGTGTCGGGCACCGTGGCCGGGTTGCCGTCCGTGCCCGCCTCCCGGATCGCGGCCATCGGACGCCACGAGCTCCAGCGGTACTTGTCGTTCCAGCACGCGATGGCGCCGTCGGCGGCGGCGAGGTTGATCATGGCGAGCAGGCGCGCCGCGTCGGCCGTTCCGACGGACCGGCTGACGACGAGGTCGCGTGCCATGCCGTTGTAGAGGGCTGCGGGCGCGAACTGCCAGAAGATGGCGGCCATGGTCTGGTCGGCGGTGCGCGTCGGGCTGTCGAGGGCGCCGAGCGACTTCACCTCGTTGAACTCCTTCGTGTACTCGGCGCTCGTCAGCGGGTTCGGACCCTCCGTGCGGAACTGGTCGGGCGAGCGCATGAGGAACGGTCGCAGGCGCGCCACCCAAGGATCGGGGTCGAGGGCGGTCGGGGTCACCGGGCGCCAGTCGCCCGGTTCGGTGCCGATGACGAACGTCCATGGCGCCATGAAGCCGTCGCCCTTACGGGCCTCGAGCATCGCGGCGGCAGCGGCCCGGCCGGCCCGGACCCCCTCGTCCTCGGCCGGACCGTCGGGTACGGCCTCGAGCGTGTCCGCGAGGGCGGTGTCGAGACCGGGCCACGCCGTGCTCGGCGCGATGCCGTGCAGGACGTCGTGGGCGGCGGTGGCGATGGCGGCATCGGACGACGCCCATGCGGGGACGCCCAGCGCGTCCCCGTCGAGCAGGTAGCCCGTGTGGCCGCGGTCGATGGCATTGACCGCGTCGTAGACGGCTCCCTGCACCATGGCCATCCCCCGCGTCTGACCGTGGGAGGTCGGCCTCAGGGTGACCGCGATGGCCTGGACGCGCGCGTTCCAGGCGCGCAGGACGGAGGTGTCGGTGCTCGCGGCGGCCGGGGCCGACCGCGGCGCGACACCGACCGCGGCGCCGGCGGGGACGAGGGCCACGGCGGAGACCACCGCAGCGGCGGCGGCGACAGTGGCGGGATGGAGACGGCGGCGACTGAGCTGGAACATGTGAGGACCTCCTGGTGGAGCGGATCGCTCGGCGCCCCTTCCAGCGAGTTCGCCGGGCGATCCTTTCAGGATCGCACTGGGCCCGGCAGCCGTCCGGAGGTTCTCCGAACGGGCGGCGCCAACCCGTCCGAAACAGGACGAGCGTCACGCCGAGGCGCCCGTCACATTCACTAAGCGCCTGCTAACTCGTCAGTAGACTCCCCCGCATGAGTGCCCTCCAGATCGTCGCCGCCGTCGTGTGCCTGGGCGTCACCGCAGTCGCGGTGGCCCTGCTCGTCAAGACGGTCAACCGCTTCCTCGCGACGTTCCGCCTCGGCCAGCCCGAGGACCGTGGTGACGCCAAGGGCGCCCGGACCCGCACCCTGCTGCGCGAGTTCCTCGGCCACACCCGGATGTCGCGGCTGCCGGTGGTCGCCGTCGCGCACTGGTTCACGATGGTCAGCTTCGGCGTCCTGTTCTTCACGCTGCTGAACGCCTTCGGCCAGCTGTTCCAGCCCGACTTCGCGCTGCCGCTCATCGGGCACTTCTTCCTCTACGAGTGGGTCACCGAGTTCTTCGCCTGGACCGGGCTCGTCGGCATCGTCGTGCTCATGGCCATCCGCCAGAAGAACCACCCCCGTTCGGCCGCGGGCGAGCACGGCCGGCGCAGCCGCTTCTTCGGCTCGACGTTCTGGCAGGCCTACTACGTCGAGCTGACGATCCTCGGCGTCACCCTGTGCATCCTGACGCTGCGCGGCCTCGAGTACGCGCTCGCCGCCAAGGGCGGCAGCACCGGCAGCACCGGCGTCAGCGAGGCGAACGCGCTGCACTACCCCCTCACCGGCTGGATCGGCGGCCTCTTCTCCGGGGCGTCCGTGTCGGCCCTCGAGAACGCGATCGTCGTCGTCGCGGCGGTCAAGATCCTCATCAGCTTCGCCTGGATGATCACCATCGCGCTCAACCCGACGATGGGCGTCGCCTGGCACCGCTTCCTCGCCTTCTTCAACATCTTCTTCAAGCGCCACGCCGACGGCCGCACCAGCCTCGGCGAGCTCCAGCCGATCACGGTCGACGGGCAGGTGCTCGACTTCGAGAAGGTCGAGGACCTCGACGAGGACGCCGCGCTCGGCGTCGGCAAGGTCGAGGACTTCACGTGGAAGGGCCTGCTCGACTTCACGACGTGCACCGAGTGCGGCCGCTGCCAGAGCCAGTGCCCGGCGTGGAACACCGACAAGCCCCTCTCCCCCAAGCTGCTCGTCATGACGTTGCGCGACCACGCGCACGCCAAGGCGCCGTGGCTGCTCGCCTCCGAGGAGGTCCGCGCCGCCGGCGTCGACGCGGCTGACGCCGACGCCTTCACCGACGCCACGAAGGGCGCGGTCGCCACCGAGCAGCTCGTCGGGCAGACCGGCTACGACATCACGAACCCGCTCGGCGCGTACAACCCGCACGGACCCGATGCCGTCATCGACGAGGACGTCCTGTGGTCGTGCACGACGTGCGGCGCCTGCGTCGAGCAGTGCCCCGTCGACATCGAGCACGTCGACGCGATCGTCGACATGCGTCGGTACAAGAACCTCATCGAGTCGGCCTTCCCCGCCGAGCTCAACAACCTCTTCAAGAACCTCGAGAAGAACTCCAACCCGTGGGGCCTCGCGCCGCGGCTGCGGATGGACTGGGCCAAGGACCTCCCCTTCGAGGTCAAACAGGTCGGCCAGGACGTCGAGGACCTCTCCGAGGTCGAGTACCTCTTCTGGGTCGGCTGCGCCGGCGCCTACGAGGACCGCGCCAAGAAGACGACGCGCGCCGTGGCCGAGCTGCTGCACACCGCAGGCGTCGAGTTCGCCGTCCTCGGTGACGGCGAGGCCTGCACCGGCGACTCCGCCCGACGCGCCGGCAACGAGTTCCTCTTCCAGATGCTCGCCCAGCAGAACGTCGAGGTGCTCAACGAGGTCGGCGCGACGAAGATCGTCGTCACCTGCGCGCACTGCTTCAACACGATCAAGAACGAGTACCCGCAGCTCGGCGGCCAGTACGAGGTGCTGCACCACACGCAGCTGCTCAACCGCCTCGTCCGCGAGAAGCGCCTGACGCCGGTGGCCCGCCCCGGCGAGCACGCGGAGGTCGGCGCGGCGTCGACCGGTGCCAAGGTCACCTACCACGACCCGTGCTACCTGGGCCGGCACAACGGCGTGTACGCCCCGCCGCGCGAGCTCATCGGCGCGCTGCCCGGCGTGGAGTACGCCGAGATGCCGCGCAGCCGCGAGACGTCCTTCTGCTGCGGCGCCGGCGGCGCGCGGATGTGGATGGAGGAGAAGCTCGGCACCCGGATCAACGGCAACCGCACCGAGGAGGCCCTCGCCACCGGCGCCGACCGCATCGCCATCGGCTGCCCGTTCTGCAAGGTCATGCTCAGCGACGGCCTCAACGCCGCCAAGCAGGACGGCAACGCCCGCGAGGAGGTCGAGGTCGTCGACGTCGCCCAGATGCTGCTCGCGGCGGTGCGCCGCGGCGACGGCGGCGGTGAGCCCGAGGCCGCCGAGGAGCCGCAGCCCCAGCCCGACCCGGAGCCCGCCCCCACCGTCTGACGCCTGCGGCACCCCACGTCGAACGGCCCCCTCCCGCACCCGGGGAGGGGGCCGTTCACGTGCCCACGAAGTTCGAACCGGCCCCGCGCCGCGCGCGCCGGGGATCGGTGGCCGGGGTGCGACGTCAGAGGATGCCGCGGGCGTGGAAGGCCTTCGTCACGGCGTTGGCGGCCGGCGACCCGTAGAGCCGCTGGGCGGCGGCGACGGTGTCGAGCGCGGCCGCCCGGAAGGTCGTGTCGGGAGCGAAGGCGAACTGCGCCTCGACGACGAGGGTCGAGGCCTTGGTGTCGCCGAGCGCGGTACGGATGTCCCACAGGGCCCGCGACCAGATCTCGCCGTCGGCGTGGACCTCGCCGACGACGTCGGCCGGGTAGGTCTTCGTGCCGTCGAGCCGGCGCAGGCAGTGCGGGACCCTGCTGGTGTACGACGTCGAGTCCCAGTCGGCGACGCACGCCTCGGGGGTCTTGGTCGGCACCCCCGAGCGCCAGCTCGTGACGACCACGGCGAGGTAGTCGCCGAAGGCCTCCCCGATGGCGCCCGACTCGAGCGTCGTGCCGAAACCGGGCACCTGCCCGTCCTGCACCGAGTGGCCGTACTCGTGCACGACGACCTCGGCGTCCTCGGCGTCGTCGACGCCGCCCTTGCCGAGGGTGATGTTCGCCTTGGTGTCCTTGAAGAACGAGTTGTCGCCACCGTACTGGCCGACGCGCAGCTCGATCTGGCGCTGGTTGACCGGGCGCAGCGCTCCGCCGAAGCCGAGGTGCTGGAGGTACTCCTGGGCGGAGGTCACCCAGTAGTAGCCCATCACCTGCTCGAACTGGTCGACGTCGCGGTGGAAGGCCGGGAAAGCCCCGTTCACGGCGCGGGCCGGGGCTCCGGTCGAGCTCTTGACCGCGACGTACCGACCGGTGAGCGTGCCCGACGCGTCGAGGTGGGTCAGTGTGACGCGGTGGTAGGCGGGGGCCAGTGCCGCGTAGTCGGCGTCCTTCTGGTCGGTCAGCGTCTCGATGCCCAGGTCCTGGACCGGGTTGGGAGAGAAGACCGTTCCGGCGGCCGTGTGGGTGAACGGGTCCGGCGTCGCCTGTGCCGGTGCGACGCTCGTGGCGGCGGCCGTCACCAGGGCCCCTGCGACGACGGCGGTGACTGCGGCGGCGGGGCGGGACAGCCTGCGGTTGGGTGCCATGGCGCGACTCTTCTCCTCGACGGTGGTGACCGTGACAGTAGGCCTTGCGGACCGGCCGCGGGCCGTTGCGCCGGGCAGAAGTCCGTCGGCTGCCCCCTTCGTCCGCCTTCGTACCCTTCCGAGGATCCTGTCGCGGCAATGCGGTCTCATGCGGATGATGCCGGTGGCACGGTGGCCCCTGAGGACGACCGGCGCCCGCGGCGACGTAGGGTGGCCCGCGTGAGGAGCACCCCGACGCCGGACGCCACCGCCCCCGCCGACGTCGTTCACGACCTCGCCCCGACCGGCGCCCTCCGCGCGTCGATCAACCTCGGCAACCCTGTTCTGGCACAGGGCACTCCGGACGCGCCGCGTGGAGTCACGGTCGACCTGGCCCGGGCTGTGGCGGCACGGCTCGGCGTGCCCCTCGAGCTGCTGTGCTTCGACGCGGCCCGGCTCTCCTTCGCGGCGATGGCCGACGGTCGCGCCGACCTCTGCTTCCTCGCCGTCGACCCGGCTCGCTCCACCGAGGTGGCCTTCACCGCGCCGTACGTCCTCATCGAGGGCGTCTACGTCGTGCCGGACGCGTCGCCGGTGCGGGTCGCGGCCGACGTGGACCGGCCCGGCGTGCGGGTCGGGGTCAAGACCGGCTCGGCCTACGACCTGCACCTGTCGCGCGTCCTCGCCCACGCCGAGGTCGTGCGAGGCGCCGAGGGCGTCGAGGTCTTCGCCGCCGAGGGGCTCGAGGCCGGCGCGGGCATCCGCGAGCCGGCGACGGCGTGGGCCGCGCGCCACCCCGGCACTCGAGTCGTCGACGAGGCGTTCATGCAGATCCGGCAGGCCGTCGGCACGCCGGCGTCGCGGAGCGAGGCGACCCGCCGCTTCCTGCACGACCTCGTCGAGGAGCTCAAGGCCGACGGGTTCATCGCTCGGTCGCTCGCCTGGTCGGGGCAGACAGCGCCCGTCGCGCCACCGGCCTGAAGCACCGGGCAGCCTTGTGGCTCAGGCTGTCCCGTCGACGAGCAGCTGCGGGCGCTCGAGACCGAGGGCGGCGCTCTCGGCGTCGGTGAACAGCCGCGAGCGGATGAGGAACCGCACGCCCTCGGGCGCCTCGACGCTGAACCCGCTGCCGCGACCCTTGACGACGTCGACGGTGAGGTGGGTGTGCTTCCAGTAGGCGTACTGCGACGCCGACATCCAGAACGCCACCGGGGCCTCGAGCCCGTGGACCGCGAGGTCGCCCAGGTGGACGTCGGCCTCGCTCGTGATGAAGTCGCCGACGGGGAAGCACATGGGCGAGCTGCCGTCGCAGCAGCCGCCGGACTGGTGGAACATCAACGGACCGTGGATCCCGGTGAGGCGGCAGAGGAGATCTGCCGCCTCACCGGTGAGGTCGACCCGGGTTGGGGAAGCCGAGGGCTCACCGGGTGCGACCGTCTCGGGGGGCATGGGCACGCTGTCCTTCCGGTCGTCGTGCCGGCCCGTCAGAAGAAGCCGAGCGGGTCGGGCGAGTAGGAGACGAGGAGGTTCTTCGTCTGCTGGTAGTGGTCGAGCATCATCTTGTGGTTCTCGCGGCCGATGCCTGACTGCTTATAGCCGCCGAAGGCGGCGTGCGCCGGGTACTGGTGGTAGCAGTTGGTCCAGACCCGACCGGCCTTGATGCCACGGCCCATCCGGTAGGCGCGCGACCCGTCGCGCGTCCACACGCCGGCGCCGAGGCCGTAGAGGGTGTCGTTGGCGATCGAGAGCGCGGCGGCCTCGTCGTCGAAGCTCGTCAGCGAGACGACCGGACCGAAGATCTCCTCCTGGAAGATCCGCATCGAGTTGTCGCCCTCGAAGACGGTCGGCGCGACGTAGTAGCCCTCCGCAAGGTCACCGTCGAGCACGTTGCGGTCACCACCGGTGAGCACCTTGGCGCCCTCCTGCCGGCCGATGTCGAGGTAGGACAGGATCTTCTCGAGCTGGTCGTTGCTCGCCTGGGCGCCCATCGTCGTCTCGGTGTCGAGCGGGTTTCCCTGCTTGATCTTCTCGACGCGGGCCACCGCGTCCGGCACGAAGTCGGCGTAGATGGAGCTCTGCACGAGGGCACGCGACGGGCAGGTGCAGACCTCCCCCTGGTTGAGGGCGAACATCGTGAAACCCTCGAGGGCCTTGTCGTAGAAAGCGTCCCGCTCCTGGGCGACGTCCTCGAAGAAGACGTTCGGGCTCTTGCCGCCGAGCTCGAGGGTGACCGGGATGATGTTCTGCGACGCGTACTGCATGATGAGGCGGCCGGTCGTCGTCTCGCCGGTGAAGGCGATCTTGGCGATGCGGGGCGAGGAGGCGAGCGGCTTGCCGGCCTCGACCCCGAAGCCGTTGACGACGTTGACGACGCCCGGCGGCAGCAGGTCGCCGATGAGCTCGATGACCTTGAGGATCGACCACGGCGTCTGCTCGGCCGGCTTGAGCACGACGGCGTTGCCTGCGGCGAGGGCGGGGGCGAGCTTCCACACGGCCATGAGGATCGGGAAGTTCCACGGAATGATCTGGCCGACGACACCGAGCGGCTCGTGGAAGTGGTAGGCGACCGTGTCCTGGTCGATCTCGCTGCTCGAACCCTCTTGTCCCCGAAGGACACCCGCGAAGTAGCGGAAGTGGTCGACGGCCAGCGGCAGGTCGGCGGCGAGGGTCTCGCGGACGGCCTTGCCGTTCTCCCACGTCTCGGCGACGGCGAGCATCTCGAGGTTCTCCTCGATGCGGTCGGCGATCCGGTTGAGGATGAGCGAACGCTCGCCGAGGCTCGTGCGGCCCCACGCGGGCGCGGCGGCGTGGGCGGCGTCGAGGGCCGACTCGATGTCCTCCTGGGTGCCCCGGGCGATCTCGCAGAAGGGCTTGCCGTTGACCGGCGAGATGTTCTCGAACCAGAGACCCTTCTTCGGGTCGACCCAGTTGCCGCCGATGAAGTGGCCGTACCGGTCCTGGAGCGAGACGAGCGAGTCTGCCGACCCGGGCGGGGCGTAGGTGGTCATGTCGTTCTCCCAACGTCCTTGGTGGTGTCCCCGAAACGGGGTTGGCAGGACGCTAGGCAACGCAACGTTGCAACCACGTTGCGTCGCGGCAAAGTGCCCTCTCGACGGTTCACTCGACCGTCGAGAGGCCACTGACGGCTGGCTCCCGACCGTCGAGTGGGCGGTTGCTCAGGGGGTGCCGAGCTCGCGGTCGAGGCGGTTCAGCTGGTTCTGCACGAGCGGCAGCAGCGGCGAGGTCGGGCCGAGCAGGGCGGCCTGGGCCTGCCACATCTCGTAGTCGTCGGAACCGGATGCCGAGCGCGTCCACGCCGACATGAGGTCGGGGCGCCCGCTCGTGAGGACGGCCCGGCGCACGTCGCCCTCGACGCTCTCGCGCAACCGCACGACGCCCGGTGCCGCCGAGCGCGGCAGCAGCGACCCGCGGTAGGCACGCATCGCGCTCGCGACGTCGCCGGCGGCCAGGTGCGCCTCGACCGCGAGCCAGTCGCCCGACAGCTCGGCGACGAGCCGGTAGGGCCGGGAGGCGAGCAGGTCCTCCCCGAGCAGGGCCCGCAGGCGCCCCATCTCGACCCGGAGCGTCGAGGCGCTGCTGTCCTCCTCGTAGAGGAGTACCGCGAGCTCGTCGCCGGAGAGGCCGCGCGGTGCCGACGCGAGCAGCAGGAGGATCTCGCTGTGCCGCGGGCTGAGCCTCAGCGTGCGCCGGTGACCGCGGCCGTCGTCGACGGTGAGCAGCGCGTCGTTGCGCCCGAGCGCCTCGAGGAGCACGGCGAGCGCGCCGGGGACCGCCGGCTGGGCCGACGCGTGCCGGGCGCGGACGAGCAGCTCGCGGGCCAGCTCGGACTCGGCCATCCGGGCCGCGGCCCGGACCATGGCCATCGTCTGCGGGGCGACGATGTCGTCGCCGCCGGTGATGTCGAGGACGCCGAGGACGCTCTGGTCGCTCGGGTCGTGGATCGTCGTCGCCGCGCAGCTCCAGCGCTGGACCGAGCGGCGGAAGTGCTCGGCACCGATGACGTTGACGGGGCGGTCGAGGCGCAGGGCCATCCCCGGGGCATTGGTGCCGGCGAGCCGCTCGTCCCAGTTGCTGCCCTCGACGAAACCGATGCTCTCGGTTCGGCGCAGCGTGCTCGGCGAGCCGCACACCCACAGCAGCTGGCCTGCAGCGTCGGCCACTGCCATGACGGCGTCGCAGTCGCGCGCCGCCTGCCCGAGGACGTCGTCGAGCAGGGGAAAGACCCGGGCGAGCGGGTGTGCCTCACGGTGGTCGCGCAGCGCGTCGGCCGGCAGCGTGATGGGGGCATCGACCGTGTCGACGTGCACGCCCGCGGCCGCCGAGCGCACCCAGGAGTCCGCGACGTGCGCCCGGACGCCCGCGCCCTCGCTGTCACCCCCCGTGTCGCCCTCGATCTCACCGCCGGTCATGGCCCGATTGTGCACACGGATCGGCCCGCCCGACAGGGGTCGTCCGCAGACCGGGGGGCCGAGGGTTCACGAAAGGGTGGTCAACGGGCCGGATCAGGCGCACCATGAAGAGGTCCGACCGAAGAATCGTCAGGAGCAAGCCGAGGAGCGACCCATGTCACGACGAGCCCCATTCGTGCCCGACGGAGTGCCGGTACTGTCCCGCGGCCGGCACCGGAACCCCCGCAAGGGCGCCTGTTTCATGGAGATGGCCTCGTTCCTGGCCGGCGAACGGTGGAGCGACCACCCGGCCTGCACCCATCCGGTGCTCGCCACGCTCGCCCGCTGCGTCAACGACATGCTGGACGAGCCGAACCGCCAGCGCCTCGTGACGATGGTTCCCGAGGTCGTCGGCCTCAACCCGAGCGACCCGCGCGCGACGACGGCGATCGTGCTCAGCACGGCGCGCGCCGCATTGCCGGTGGCCGCCGAGGAGCGCCAGAACGCCATGGCGATCGCGATCCTCAACGCCGAGGGCATCCTCGCCGAGCAGGACGGCCGTGAGCCCGGACGCCTCTCGGCCGCCTCGCGGGCCGCGCTCAAGACGGCACCCGCTGCCGAGCGGTGGGCCCGGATCACCTTGGCCCGCATGGGGTTCAACTCCGCCGCCCTGCGCCCCTCGAACGCTGCGCGCATCGTCGCGCTCGGCGTCGACGGCGTGGCACGTGCCTGCATCGACGACCCGGAGGACCGGCTCGTGCAGATGCTGCGCGGCGGCATCGACGCGGCCAAGGCCTTCGTGCCCGTCCCGACGCCGACGGTCACCGTGCCGTGGCCCCAGCCCGCCGCGTCACCGCAGCCGACGCCGCGTCCGGCCCCGGCCCCGATCCAGACGTCGGACCGTACCGTCACCCGCTCCTGAAGGTCGGACCCGCAGACACGACGCGGCCGCGTCCCCGAGGTGGGGACGCGGCCGCGTCGTGCTGTGTCGTGCTGTGACGTGCTGTGTCTTGGTGCCGGGCGGGCGTCGAGCCGGCGTCCGGCCGATCCAGCGCTCAGCGGGTCTCGCGGAAGTCGACGTGCTCCCGGGCGACCGGGTCGAACTTGCGCAGCACGAGCCGGTCGGGGTTCGTGCGGCGGTTCTTGCGCGTCACGTAGCTGTAGCCGGTGCCCGCCGTGGACCGCAGGGTGACGACGGGGCGAAGGTCGGTGCGCTTGGCCAAGGGAACTGCTCCTCTGCTCTCGGTGGCGGATGTCCATCCGCCACCGATGAGAACCATTCTCGATAGGAACTCATTCCCGTGACACGGCGAGAGCTCAGCCGAGGCCGGCCGACTTCAGGAACTCCCCGGCCACCTGCTCGGCGTCCTTCTTGTCGATGACGACCTCCTTGACGAGGCCGGCCAGCGTCGCCGTGTCGAGCTTGGCGGACACCGCGTTGAGCGCCGACGACACGGTGTCGTTGACCTTCGACTTCGTGATGAGCGGGACGACGTTCTGCGCCGCGAAGAACGACTTGGGGTCCTCGAGCACGACGAACCCGTTGGCCGGCACGTTCGGGTCGGTCGTGAAGAGGTTGGCGGCCTGGACCTGGCCGTTCTTCAGGGCCTGGACGGTGAGCGGGCCACCGGCGTCGAGCGGCTTGAACTCCTTGAAGGTCAGGCCGTAGACCTTCTTCAGCCCGGGCACGCCGGACTCGCGCGTCTTCCACTCGGGCGGGCCGCCGAGCACGAGGTCCTTGGCCACGGGCTGGAGGTCGGCGATGGTCTTGAGGTTGTACTTCGCCGCGGTGTCCTTGGTGACGACGACGGCGTCCTTGTCCTCGGCCGCCGACTTCTCCAGCACCTGGAGCCCCGACGGCAGGGAGGCCTTGAGCTCGTCGTACACAGCCTGGGAGTCGGTCGCCTTGGCGGACTTGTTGAAGTACTGGTCGAGGACGCCGGTGTACTCGGGGACGAGGTCGATCGAGCCGTCCTGGAGGGCCGGGATGTAGGTCTCGCGGCTGCCGATGTTGGGCTTCGTGTCGACGGTGACGCCCTTGGCCTTGAGCGCTCCGGCGTAGATGTCCATGAGCAGCTCGGACTCCGGGAAGTTGGCCGATCCGACGACGATGGTGCCGCTCGGGGCCTTGGAGCCCGCGCCGGTCGGCTGGTCGAGGGGGCTGCCTCCGCTGCTCGACCCGCAAGCCGCGAGGCCGGCCAGAGCCAGGGCGGAGACCGCCGTGAGGATGGTCTTGCTGTGCGTCATGCTCTTCTCTTTTCCTGTGGGCGCTGGGCCTGGGGATCAGCTGACGATGCCGACCGTCGTGGTCGTGCTGGTGGGTGACTCTGCTGGGGACTCGGCGGAGGTTCCCGCCGCGGGGCGTCCGCGGCGGGTGCGGAACCGTCCGCTGATGCCGCGCGACACGGCGAAACGCTGGACGACGGCGGCGATGAGGTCGATGAGAAGGGCCAGGGCTGCGACCAGGACGGCACCGGAGGCCATCTGGGGGTAGTCGCGAACCGCCAGACCATCGATGAGGAAACGTCCGAGGCCGCCGAGCCCGACCGTCGCAGCGATGGTCGCGGTGGCCACGACCTGCAGCAGCGCCGAGCGCAGGCCCGAGAAGATCAGCGGGAGAGCACACGGCACCTCAACCTTGAACAGCACCTGCCAGCCGCGCATTCCCATGCCCCGCGCGGCGTCACGGGCGGCGGGATCGACCTCGTCGATGCCGGCGTAGGTCCCCGCGAGGATCGGCGGGATCGCCAGCACGACGAGCACGATGAGGCTCGGCAGCAGGAAGGCGAAGTCGCCCGACAGGCTGGGCCCGAGCCACAGCACGATGAAGAAGAGCAGGCCCAGGGTCGGGATGGCGCGGGCGAAGCCGGAGAGGTTGACGACGGCGAACTTGCCGCGGCCGGTGTGACCGACCCACATGCCGGCAGGGATGGCGATGACCGCGGCGATGACGGTCGCGAGGACCACGTACTGGAGGTGCTCCAGGAGCCGCTGGACGATGTCGTCACGGTTCGCGGGGTCGGTGAGCCAGCTGATGATGTCGTTGATCATGAGGCGGCCCTCGCTCGGGTCCAGGGCGTGAGCAACCGGGTGACGACGACGATGACGACGTCGAAGATCAGCGACAGCACGCCACAGGCGATGATGCCGGTGACGATGGGCGCGAAGAAGTCACGGTTGAAGCCGTCGGTGAAGAGCGAGCCGAGCTGCTCGACGCCGATGATGGCCGCCACGCTGACGATGCTGACGTTGCTGACCGCGGCGACGCGCAGGCCCGCCGAGATGACGGGGACGGCGAGCGGCAGCTCGACCCCGAGGAGCCGGCGGACGGGCCGGTAGCCCATGGCGTCGGCGGAGAGCCGCACGTCCTCGGGGATCGCGCCGAGGCCGTCGGCGACCGTGCGGACGAGGAGGGCGACGGTGTAGACCGTCATGGCGACGACCACGTTGATGGGGTCGAGGATCCTCGTGTGCAGGATGCCGGGCAGCAGGATGAACACGGCGAGCGAGGGCAGCGTGTAGAGCAGCCCGGTGCCGATGATGAGGGGTGGGTAGGCCCACGAGAACCGGCGGGCGAGCCACCCCAGGGGAAGCGCGACGAGCAGGCCCAGCAGCAGCGGGATGCCGGCGAGGTAGGCGTGGATGACGAACAGCCGCCACACGTCGTCGAGGTGCGAGGTGAACCAGTCCATCAGCGGGCCTTCGGCTCCGTCACGGCGTCCTGCGCGCCGGAGCTCCCGGAGCCCCCGGAGCCCCCGGAGCCCTGAGCGTCCTCGGTGTCCCCAGAGAGCTCGGCCCGCTCGCGGGCCGAGCTGACCTCGATGGGCTCGATGAGGTCGCGGGCCCGGACCGTGCCGACGAAGACGCCGTCGGGCCCGACGACGACGCCGCGGCCGGACGGGGCCGACAGCGCGGCGTCGAGGGCCTGCCGCAGGGGGCCGTCGGTGGAGGCCACCGTGCCGCCACGGTGAAGGGCCTCGCGCGTCACCTCGCCGTCGACGCGGTCGCGCTCGACCCACCCGACGGGGTGCTGCTGGTCGTCGAGGACGAGCACCCACGGGTCCTCCGTGGCCGCCCCGACGTCGGCCGCGGATGCACCGAGCCGGACCGTCGGCTCGGCACGAGTGGGGAAGGGCGCGCTGCGGAAGCCGAGTGTGCGGTACCCGCGGTCACGCCCCACGAAGTCGGCCACGAAGTCGTCGACCGGCTGGGAGAGGAGATCCTCGGGCGCGGCGAGCTGCGCGAGCCGGCCGCCGACCCGGAGCACGGCCACCTGGTCGCCGAGCTTGATCGCCTCGTCGATGTCGTGGGTGACGAAGACGATCGTCTTGCCGATCTCGCCCTGCAGCCGCAGGAACTCGTCCTGCAGCTGCTCGCGGACGATGGGGTCGACGGCGCTGAACGGCTCGTCCATGAGCATGACCGGAGGGTCGGCCGCGAGGGCGCGGGCGACACCGACGCGCTGCTGCTGGCCACCTGAGAGCTGCGAGGGGTAGCGCTTGGCGAACGACTGGGGCAGCCCGACGCGGTCCATGAGCTCGAGCGCGCGGCTCGTCGCCTTGGCCCGGTCCCATCCGAGCAGGAGGGGGACGGTCATGATGTTGGCGAGGATGGTGCGGTGCGGGAAGAGCCCGGCGTGCTGGATGACGTAGCCGATCCCGCGGCGCAGCTGGGCGGCGTCGATGGTGGAGGTGTCGCGGTCGTCGATGAGGATGCGGCCACCGGTCGGCTCGATCATCCGGTTGATCATGCGCAGCGAGGTGGTCTTGCCGCAGCCGGACGGGCCGACGAGCACCGTGATCTTGCCGGTGGGCGCCGTCAGGCTGAGCGCGTCGACGGCGAGGGTGCCGTCGGGGTACTCCTTGGTCACGGACTCGAACCGGATCATCGGCTCGTCACCTCATTCGTGTGGTGGGTCGGGAACAGGGTTCGCGCGATCGTTCGAGCCTCCGCGGCGACGGCTTCGCCGACGTCACGACTTCGTTTCAGGTCAAGACGATACGAGGGTCCGACGACGTTGAGGGCACCTGCGATGCCGCCCAGCCACGCGATGGGGGCCGCGATGGCCGTGACGTCCTTCTCGACCTTCGAGCGGACCACGACATACCCACATTCGGGGGTCCGCCCCTGCAGCGCGGCGCCGATGGCGGTGCGGTCGACCGGGACGGTGCGTCCGACCCAGCCCGCGTGGCGGATCGAGAAGGTCCCTTCGGCCATCGCGATGTACACGGCCTCGTCGGGTCGACCCGCGATGCCGAGGTAGGCGGACTCGCCGCACTCGACGCTGAGCCGGCGCAGCGCCGGCTCTGCCACCTTGACCATCTGGTTGCGCCCGAGCGCGACCGCCCCGAAGCGGAAGGCCAGCGATCCGGGGTGGAAGTCGCCGCCCTCGTCGCGGCTGACGAAGTCGAGTCCCTCGAGGGTGCGCAGCAGGCGAAGCGCCGTCGTCGGGGACAGGTCGACCGCCTTCGCACACTCCGAGAGGCTGGTCGGAGCGGACTCGCACACGTGCGCGAGCAGTGCGAGTGCGCGCTCGACGGAGCGGGTGGCTGCGGCGCCCGGCGCCGAGGACCCTCGACCGGCACCGGCCGCGGCATGTCCGGCGGTCCGGACGGCGGCGGTCCGGACCACGGTGGGGCGGGCGGGTCGTGCCATGCGTGACACCTCGTCAGAGGAGGGGGCCGAGGCAGGCCGGGCATTTCATTCAGTGGCATGCCTTTGCTACACAGTGGCAGTCTGGCACACTGCGGAGTCAGTGCAACACCCCGTTGCCCGAGGAATCTCACGCACGGTCACGCCGTCACGACGACGACCTGAGGACCTGAGGACCGCCCATGACCATCACCTTGACGGGACAGCACCTGACGGTCGCGGCCATCGAGGCGCTGGGCCGGCGCGCGGACTTCGCCGTCGATGTCGCGGCCGCCGCCGGCGGCGACCGGGCCGCCGGTGCCGCACAGGCGGTGGCCTCGGTCCGGCCCGTGTACGGCAGGACGTCCGGCGTGGGCGCCAACCGCGACCGGATCAGCGCGTCAC
>JAEXXY010000092.1 GCA_023451855.1 Actinomycetes bacterium | reverse complement strand
GTCCAGGACCCATTCGACCGCGACGCCGGGGTCGGCGACGAGCGTCACGAGGACGCCGGTGGGGCGCCCGCCCATGGCCGCGACGTCGGCGAGGTTCTGCGCCACCACCTTGTGCCCGACGTCGGCGCCGGACGACCACGCGTCGAGCCAGTCCCGGCCGAGCACGACCGTGTCGGTGGTGGCGATGGTCCGCGGGCCCGTGCGGAGCACGGCGGCGTCGTCGCCCGGCGCGACCTCGAGGTCGGCACCGGCCGGGAAGAGCGGGAGGATCCGCGCGAGGAGCGCGTCCTCGTCGAGCGAGCGCAGCGGGGTGCCACCGGTGAGCATGGGGCCCCGGGCCGCCCGGTCTGCCGCCGGAGCCACCCCGCCGGGGGTCTCGTCCGGCTGGCCCGGCTGACGGAGTGCCCCGTCGCCCGGCGTGCTCGCCTGCGGATCGGTCACCGCGGCCCCTCCTGTCGTCCGGGACGCCTCCGGCGTCCCGCTGTCGTCCACTGTCGTCGCACCGGCGTCCCACCGAAGCCCTGCTGCCGTCTCACCGCCGGGCAGGGGGCCGGCTTCCCCGGGACGTGAGGTCCCATGGCAAGGTAGCGTCAGGGCAGCGGCACCGTCACACCGAGGTGCCCTGCAGCCGCGTGCCGCGGCACCCCGCACAGATGCTCCCAACACAGTGAGGTGACACGTGGTCCAGGCCTACATCCTGATCCAGACCGAGGTCGGCAAGGCGGCCAGCGTCGCGGAGCAGATCGCCGGCATCTCCGGGGTGACGCTCGCCGAGGACGTCACGGGTCCCTACGACGTCATCGCGCGCGTCGAGGCCCAGAACGTCGACGACCTCGGCCGGCTCGTCATCGCCAAGCTGCAGGACGTCCCGGGCATCACCCGGACGCTGACCTGCACCGTCGTCCACGTCTGAGGACCGGCCGACCTGAGCAGCCTGCTTCCGACGGCGGCGCCCCGCGGCGCCGCCGTCGTGCTGCCCCTCGTCGGAGTCGGCGTGCTCGCGCTCGGGGCGTGCAGCCGCTCCCCCGAGGTGGCGCTCGCCCCCCAGGCCTCGGCGCCGGTGTGCCGGGAGGCCCCGTGGCCCGCGACCGTGAGCGGGCACGCGCGCGTCGACACCGACCCCGCCGACCCGTCCGTGGCGGCCTGGGGCGACCCCGCGCTCATCGCCCGCTGCGGGCTGGAGCCCCTCGGGCCGACCACCGACGAGTGCGTCACGGTCGACGGCGTCGACTGGGTCGTGCGCCGGCTGACCGACGGCACGATGGCCACGACCTACGGCCGCGACCCCGCGGTCGAGGTGCTCGCCCCCACGGCCTACGGACCGGTGCCGCTGCTGCTGCCCGCCTTCGGCGACCTGGCGCGCTCGCTGCCGGCCACCGGGCGACACTGCAGCTGACGCGTCACCGCGGCGCACGCGTCGGAGCACCAAAAATCGCCGCGCCGCCCGACGCACGGGTGCAGGCGCCCGGGACGGACCGCGTCAGCGCAGGCCGGTGCGCCGCTCGAGCGCGAGCGAGATGAGCTCGTCGATGAGGTCCGGGTAGGCCAGGCCCGACGCCGCCCACATCCGTGGGTACATCGAGTGCGGCGTGAACCCCGGCATCGTGTTGATCTCGTTGATGACGACGTCGCCCGAGGGCGTGTAGAAGAAGTCGACGCGCGCCAGTCCCTCGCAGCCGGCGGCCTCGAAGGCGAGCAGCGACATCTCGCGGATCCGGTCGGCCACCTCTGGCGGGACGTCGGCCGGGCAGTCGAGACGCACGTCGTCCTCGGCGAGGTACTTGGCCTCGAAGTCGTAGAACGCGTGGCCCGACACGACGACGGCCTCGCCGAGCTCGCTGGTCCGCGGGGCGTCGGTGCCGTGCCCGTCGAGCACCCCGCACTCGATCTCGCGGCCGACCACGGCTGCCTCGATGACGACCTTCGGGTCGTGCTCGCGCGCCGCCTCGATCGCCGGGCGCAGGCCCGACGCGTCGTCGACCTTCGTGATGCCCATGCTCGAGCCGGCGCGGGCCGGCTTGACGAACACCGGCCAGCCGAGCGGCTCGACGCGGGACAGCGCCGCCTCGGGGTCGCGGTTCCACTCACGGTCGGTGACGACGACGTACGGGCCGACCTTGAGGCCGGCGGCCTCGAAGACGACCTTCATCATCGCCTTGTCCATCATGACGGCAGAGGCCGTGACGCCCGAGCCGACGTAGCGCACGTCGGCGAGGTCGAGCAGGCCCTGCAGGGTGCCGTCCTCGCCGAACGGGCCGTGCAGGAGGGGGAAGACGACGTCGACGTCGCCCAGCGCCCGCGGCGGCCGGCCCGGCTCGAGGACGGTCAGCGAGCGGTCGCCGGTGCTGAGCGGCACGACGACCGACGCGCCGGCGCCGTCGACCTCCGGCGTCTGGCCGGGCAGCAGCCGCAGCGGCTCGGGGTCGTCGGCGACGAGCACCCAGTGCCCGTCGCGGGCGATGCCGACCGGCACGACCTCGTACTTGTCGCGGTCGATGGAGCGCAGGACGCTCGCGGCCGTCGAGCACGACACTGCGTGCTCGGAGGAACGGCCGCCGAAGACGATGGCGACGCGCGGGCGGCGGCGGTCCTGGGCGGGCTGGGGCTGGTCCGTGGTCATCAGACGAGACTCTATCGAAGGCTCCGGGCACCCCTCGTACGCTGACGCCGTGGTCAGGGATGAGGCTTCGAGCCAGCTGCACGTCGAGACGTTCCTCGTGGCGTCCGGTCGACCGGGACGCGCGCCCGGCGCGTCGGTGAACGTCCCCGTCGAGTTCACGAGCACGTATGCCGCGGAGGGCGACGTCAACTACGCCCGCGTCGGCAACCCGACGTGGAACGCGTTCGAGGAGGCGCTCGGCGGCCTGGAGGGCGGGCGAGCCCTCGTCCACGCCTCGGGCATGGGGGCCATCTCGGCCGCCCTGTCGCTCCTGCCTCCCGGCGGGACGGTGGTCGCGCCCGACACGACCTACAACGGGACCGCAGACCTGCTGGCGGCCCACGAGGAGGCCGGCGGCACGGTCGTGCGCGTCCACGCCACCGACACCGCCGCCTTCCTCGACGCGCTGGAGCCAGCGGACCTGCTGTGGCTCGAGTCGCCGACCAACCCGCTCATGGACGTCACGGAGCTCGACGTCGTCCTCGCGCGCTCGCGCGAGCTCGGCGTCACGAGCGTCGTCGACAACACCCTGCAGACGCCGCTGCTGTGCCGGCCGCTCGGGCTCGGTGCCGACGTCGTCGTCCACTCGGTGACCAAGTACCTGTCCGGTCACAGCGACGTCGTGCTGGGCGCGACGGTCACGGCCGACACCGACCGCGGCCGCGGCCTGGGCGAGCGGCTGCGCCGGCACCGCACGCTGCACGGCGCGATCGCCGGGCCGATGGAGGTCTACCTCGCGCTGCGCGGGCTGCGGACCCTC
>JAEXXY010000067.1 GCA_023451855.1 Actinomycetes bacterium | reverse complement strand
GCCCGGGCCGCAGCAGCCGCCCCCGCGACGGCAGGGACGCGTCGGCCCGAGCCGGTCGGCTTCTCGGCCGACGCGGGCGGGACCGACGCGCTGACGCCGCCCCCGCCTCGACCTTCACCCTCAGGTCGAACCTGAAGCCTTCGGGTCGACGCTGAGGCCGTCAGAAGGTCGCGGCGACGTCGAGCGCGTGCTGCAGGTCGTCCGGGTAGGGGCTCTCGAAGTGGACGTACTCCCCCGTGCCCGGGTGCTCGAAGCCGAGCCCGACCGCGTGCAGCCACTGGCGGTCGAGACCGAGCCGCGCGGCGAGCTTCGGGTCGGCGCCGTAGAGCGGGTCGCCGCAGCACGGGTGGTGCAGCGCGGCCAGGTGCACGCGGATCTGGTGCGTGCGGCCGGTCTCGAGGTGGATCTCGAGCAGGCTCGCGTACCGGAACGCCTCGAGCACCTCGTAGTGGGTCACCGACGGCTTGCCGGTGCTCATGACGGCGAACTTGAACTCGGCGCCGGGACGACGCCCGATCGGCGCGTCGACGGTGCCGACGAGCGGGTCGGGCAGGCCCTGGACGAGCGCGTGGTAGGTCTTGTCGACCTGTCGGCTGCGGAACAGGTGCTTGAGGCGGCTGTAGGCGTACTCGCTCTTGGCCACGACCATGAGGCCCGACGTGCCGACGTCGAGCCGGCTGACGATGCCCTGGCGCTCCGGGGCGCCGGAGGTGGAGATGCGGTAGCCGGCCGCGGCGAGGCCGCCGACGACGTCCGGCCCGGTCCAGTTGAGGCTCGGGTGCGCCGCGACGCCGACCGGCTTGTCGACGACGACGAGGTCGTCGTCGTCGTGGATGATCCGCATGCCCGGCACCGGCTCGGCGACGACCTGCAGGCTGGGGCTCGCGTCGACGCGAGGCAGCGACACCTCGAGCATCGCCCCGGCGACGAGCCGCTCGGACTTGCCGACCGGGCGCCCTGACTGCGCCACGTGGCCCGCCGCGGCGAGCTCGGCGGCCTTGGTGCGCGACACCCCGAAGAGGCGCGAGACGCCCGAGTCGACGCGCTCGCCCTCGAGACCGTCGGGCACGAGGACCGTGCGGGCATCAGCCGCGGACACCGGCTCAGTCATCGCTGCGCTCCGCTCCGTCGGTGGCCGACGCTCCAGCGGTGCGCTTGTCGCGGTCGCGGCGGCCGTCGACGCCGATGCCGAGCATCGCGAGGACGACGACGAGACCGGCGGCCCCGACGATCCAGATGTCGGCGACGTTGCCGATGAACCACCGGTAGTCGATAAAGTCGACGACGTGCCCCTGGCCGCCGCCGGGCGGCCGCACAAACCGGTCGGTGAGGTTGCCGACGGCGGCGCCGAGGAGCAGGCCGAGGGCGAGGGCCCAGGCACGAGAGCCGAGGTCGCGGGCCACGACGACGATCGCGACGAGCACCGCCAGGGCGATGCCGGTCATGACCCACGTGTTGCTCGCCCCGAGGGACAGGGCTGCCCCCGGGTTGCCGATGAGCTTGAAGCGGATGAGCTCGCCGACGAACGGGCGCGGGCTGCCGTCGGACAGCGTCGCGAGCGCGATGGCCTTGGTGACCTGGTCGCTGGTGTAGGCGAGGACGGCGACGACGGCGAGCATCGCGAACAGCCGCCTCCGTCGGGTCGGGGACGGACGCTCGGACGTGGTCCTCGCGGTGGGCGGTGCGCTGTTCTCGGTACTCACGGTCTCTCGGTCGGACGCGGCGCCGGCTCCCGCCCCGTGGGGGGTGGGGGTCGGCGCCGCGTCCCGGGTTGGTGCGTCGGCGCGGCTGGGCGCGCCGGCGGCGTCGTTCAGTGGCGGTCCTGCTTCTCCTGGCATGACATGCACAGGGTCGCACGCGGACGGGCCTGGAGTCGAAGCTTGCCGATCGGGTTGCCGCAGTTCTCGCACACGCCGTACGTGCCCGCCTCGAGCTGCTCGAGGGCGTGCTCGGCCTGGACGAGCCCGGCGCGGGCGTTGGCGGCCACCGACATCTCGTGCTCACGCTCGGCGGTCTTCGCCCCGGCGTCGGCCTGGTCGTCGCCCGCACCGTCACCGGACGAGCGCAGGAAGCTGTCGAGCTCCTCCTCTGCGATCTTGAGCTCGGCACGGTGCTGGTCGATCTCCTCGAGCAGGACGCCGCGGACCTCCGCGATCTCTTCCTCGCTCCAAGGGCTCTCGTCGTCCTTGACGCGCAGCGTCTCGGCGATCTTTTTCGCGCTCGTGCGCGTCGTGGGGCTGGTCGTCGTCACTGCTGCCTTCTCGGGTCGTGCGGCCGGTCGCCGGGGGGCGCTCGGCCGGGTGGTCCTGGTGCGCCGGGGCGCCGTGCTGGTCACTGACGCCTTGCTCGCCGTCTTCGTGGTCGTCCTCGAGGTGGTCTTCGGGGTCGTCCTCGGGGTTGTCGTGCCGGTCGGCGTCGACGCCCTGCCCGCAGTCTTCTTGACCGCGGTCTTCTTCACCGGGGTTTTCGCCGATGCGGTCGCCTTCGCCGCGGTCTTGGCCGGTGCGGTCTTCTTCGCCGCGGCCTTCGCCGGTGCGGTCTTCTTCGCCGCGGCCTTCGCCGGTGCGGCCTTCTTCGCCGCGGCCTTCACCGGTGCGGCCTTCGTCACCGTGGCCTTCTTCGTCGCCGCCCGCTGCGTGGCGGGCTTCGTCGCAGACCGTGCTGCGGCCGTCTTCGAGGTGGTCCTCGACGCGGCCGCCTTCGTGGCGGACTTCGTGGCGGACTTCGTGGTGGCCTTCGTCGCGGTCTTGGTCGCGGTCTTGGTCGCGGTCTTGGTCGCGGCCTTGGTGGCGGCCTTGGTCGTGGCCTTCGTGGGGGTCGCCCTGGCCGCGGCGGCCCTGGCCGTGCGACCCACCGCCGTCACCGCCCGCTTCGCTGCGGTCGTCACCGCCGCCGTCCTCTTCGCCGCCATGGCGTCACCTCCGTCGCTCGTGCCGTCGACGCTGCAAGTGCGGCTGACAATAGGCCCCGCGGGGGTCCCGCACAAACACGAAACGCGCACGGGGACAAAGAGTCAGCCAGCACGTACAACGCGGGCCGACCGGGAAGGTTCCCGGTCGGCCCGCGTTCGTCTGTCTGCGTGTCTCGAGGACAGGCGGAGGGTGCGCCTCAGCCCTGGTTGTCACCGGCGCCGGCGTGCGCTGGCTCCTGGACGTTGCTGTCGAGGTCGTGCAGCTGGCCCTCGATGTAGTTCTTGAGGTTGTTGCGGTAGTTCTTCTCGAAGCCGCGCAGCTCGCTGATCTTGCGGTCGAGCAGCGACTTCTGCTTGTCGAGCTCCTCGAGCAGCTGGGCCTTGCGCTGCTGCGCCTCGGCGACCATGCCGGTCGAGCGCTCGCGCGCCTCGGTCAGCATCTCGTCGCGCTTCGTCGCGGCGTCGGCGAGCATCCGATCGCGCTGCGAGGTGGCCTCGGCGATCATCTGGTCGCGCTGCGCCGTCGCGGCGGCGGCGATCTGCTCCGCCTGACGCGTCGCCTCCTCGTGGCGGGCCTGACCGGCGTTGATGAGCTCGTCGTGCTTGGCCTGGCCGGTGTTGATGAGGTCGCGGTGGCGGTTCTCGGCTTCCGAGATGAGCT
>JAEXXY010000058.1 GCA_023451855.1 Actinomycetes bacterium | reverse complement strand
CCGGTCGGCCGGTCGCCGCCGTGGTCGTCACCGGGCTCGGCCGTGCGGGCGCCGGTCGGCCGCTGGCCACCGTGGTCGTCCAGCCGGACCACCTGCGCCGAGGGCGGCACCGGCGTCGGGACCGTCTCGGCGAACGAGCTGTTGCCGACCAGGCCGAGCACTCCCGGGATGAAGGCGGCCGCAGCCACCGCCACGATCGTGAGTCGTCGCATCGTCATCGCCTCTCGTCGTGTCGGGCCGGTCAGCCGGCGAAGGTCAGGGCGCCGCGGCAGGTCGCGCCGGTCGCGGTGTTCGTGGCCGTCGCCGTGAACCGGTCGGTGCCCGCCCGGTTCACCACGACGCGTCGGACCTCGAACGATCCGCTGGGCGCGGTCGTGACGAAGGTCCCACTCCCGACGACGACGCCGTTGTCGGAAAGGTTCACGCGCCAGCGCTGGCCGACGCGGTTGGTGTCCAGCTCGTACTCGAGCTCGATGGAGCGGTCCTGGGTCTTGGCCTTGAGCTTCCACGTGCCGACGCTCAGGCAGGTGCCCGACGTGCGCACCTCGACGCCCTTCGCGGACGCCGGCCCGGCGAGAGCCACGACGCCCAGCCCGGAGAGAGCAAGCGACGCCGCGGCCGTGGCCCCGACGATGGTCCTGCGTGCGTTCATGGTGGCCTCCTCGGCTCCCCACCGGCCCCTCCGGCGGGACAGCGTCCGCTGCACCTCTCACGCTGCCCGCCGCGACGGGCGGTCCGCCATCGGGCTTTGGTACTAGTACCTCTGGCGCGTTCCCCTGTCGCGCAAGGACCGTCACAGGTCCTTGGCCCACTCCCGCGTCCAACCGGTCACCGCGAAACCCATCCGCTCGTTGATGGCGATCATGTGGGTGTTGGTGTCGGCGTTCCACGTGCGCACCGTCGTGACGCCCGGCTTCTCGCGCTGCAGGGCGGCGAGGTTGGCCACCTTCGTCGCGAGGCCGAGACCGCGCCCCCGGTGCTCGCGCAGCACCAGCGTGTCGCCCTGCACGGCGAGGTCCTGCTGGCCGGGTCGCACGACGAGGTCGGTGAAGGCGACGAGCCGCCCCGAGGGCACGTGGCGCGCGACCGACTCCACCGCCCAGATCGGGCTCGGGGTGTTCCACTGCCGTCGCACCCGCTCGGCGTCCCAGTCCTCCTCGTCGAGGTCGATGTCGCCCGTCGGCGCGTCGGTGCTCATGCGTCGCGCCAGCAGGGCGCGGTCCTCGAGCCACTCCTCCGGGAGGCCGTCGACCGCCACCTCCACGACATACTCCCGTGCGTCGAGAGCAGGCGTCAGGGACTCGAGCATCGCCGCCTCGACGGGCAGCCGGAGGTCCTGGCGCAGGTCGACGAGTGTCTGCCGGTAGCCGGCGGCGAGGGCGAACTCCGTTGCGGCGTCACCGTTCTCGACGGGCGCACCGCTGTGCTCGTGGACGCGGGTGCAGCCCTCGTCGCGCAGCACCTGTTCGCAGTGGGCCAGCAGGTGTCGCCCGTGGCCGGCGCGCTGGTGGTCGGGGTGGACCGAGAGCCAGATGCCGGCCGTGTCGGTGTTCTCGCGGGTGTGCCGGATCGTCTGTGCGGCGGCCACCGGCTCGGCGGCGCCGTCGACCCAGATGCCGAACGTGCGCCGCGCCTCGTGCCGACGGCCGGTGAGGTCGACGATCTCCTCGATCGTGGCGCGCTGCGCGTCCGCGCCCCAGACGGCCCGGTTGGCGGCGTGGTGCACCTCCAGCCACGCCTCGCTCGAGAGTTCTCCGGGCGCGAGCTGGATCTCCTTGACCTGCATGGTCATTCGGCACCCTCTGCCTGCTTCTGCCACTCACGGCTGTACCCGTCAACCCGGTAGCCGAGGCGGCGGTTGACGGCGAGCATGTGCTCGTTCGACGCGGCGTTCCACGTGCGGATCGCGGTGACCGCCGGCAGCTCGTCCATGACAGCCAGGGCGTTGGCAGCCTTGAGGCGCAGGCCGAGCCCGTGGCCGCGGTGCTCCTTGAGCACGAGGGTGTCCTGCTGGAAGCCGAGGTCGGGGCTGCCGGCGGAGACGGCGACCGTCGTGAAGGCGACGAGGCGGCCCGTGGGCACGTTGCGCGCCACGGACTCCACGACCCGACGCCCGGACGCGAGGGTCCGGGCGAAGGTCTCCCGGAGCCGTTCGGCGTCCCATGCCTCCTCCTCGAGGGCGAGGTCGTCGAGCGGTGCATCGGTGCTCATCCGCTGCTGCAGCACCGCGCGGTCGTCGAGCCACTCCTCGGGGATGTGGTCGACGAACGTCTCGACGGCGTACTCGTCCTCGGCCGCGGCGAGCGCTCCGAGCGCGGCACGGTCGCCGGGCAGCTCCATCGAGCTGCGCAGCATCGTCTGGCCGACCGCGTACCCGTGCTGCCGGGCGAAGCGCTCCGACTCGTCGGAACGCCCCTCGGGCCACTCGGTCTCCCCCATCAGCGTGCGGCGGCCGTGCGCGGCGGCGGTCGACTCGCCCGCGCGCAGGAGCGCTCCCCCGACGCCGCGGCCTCGGTGCTCGGGGTGGACCGAGAGCCACACGAGGGCGAGGTCGAGGTTGTCGGCCAGCGGCATCCGTACTTCGAGCGCGCCGACGAGGCGCCCGCCCGACCAGGCTGCCAGGGCGACGCGCCGGCTCGTCGACGACTGGTGGAAGCCGCGGATCTCCTCGAGCGTCCACTCGCTGCCCTGGTCGCCGAACAGCTCGCGCTGCACCGACCCGTGCACGCCGATCCAGTCGCGGGCCGCGCCCTCCTGTTCGGGGTCGAGCAGGTCGATCGGTCTGATGTCGAGGTCGTCGCTCACGGGGCCGAGTCTGTCGGGGCCGCCCGAGGAGGGCCACCGATTTGTCCGTGCCCCTCGCTGCTGGGCCGTGCCGACACCACCCGGCGCCAAATGCATTGCCGTGCAAACTGCCTCGGCCTACCCTCGAGCTATGCACCGCTCGCAGCAGACGACGACGCCGGACCTCTCCGGCGCGCTGCTGCTGCTCTAGCACCCATCGCACACACGCCCCGGAGCCGTCTCCGGGGCGTGCGTCGTCTCCAGCCGGCCCGGGTCCGACCCACCGTGACCGCCCGCCCGAAACGGAGACCCCGATGCCCGACCACCGCGACCTCAACCACGACCTCGACGTCTTCGCGACCGACCCGCTCGCCGGGGCCGGGCTGCCGCTCTGGCTGCCCGCCGGCTCCGTCATCCGCCACGAGCTCGAACGGCTCGCCCGCGACCTCGCCCACGCCGACGGCTGCGTCGGCGTGCACACCCCGGTGCTCGGCAAGCGCGCCCTCTTCGAGCGCTCCGGGCACTGGGCCAAGTTCGAGGACGACATGTTCCCCCCGATGCGCATCGGCGACGAGGAGGTCGTGCTCCGGCCGGCCAACTGCCCGCACCACGCCCTCGTCTACAAGGCGCGCAGCCACTCCTACCGCGAGCTGCCGGTGCGCCTCAACGAGCTGGCCCCGATGTTCCGGGCCGAGCGCTCCGGGGTGCTCTCGGGCCTGACCCGCGTGCGCCAGATCAGCCTCGATGACACCCACGTCTTCTGCCGCCCGGACCAGGCCGGCGTCGAGGCGGCCCGGGGCCTGCGGTCCGCGCTGGAGGCCCAGCGGATCCTCGGCCTGCCGGTGCAGCACGTCCGGCTGTCGCTGCGCGACGAGTCCGACGCGTGGCTCGGCAGCCGCGAGCAGTGGGACGGCGCGCAGCAGGCCCTGCGCCAGGCGGCCCTGGAGGTGCTCGCGGTTCACGACCTGCCGCTCGTCGAGGTTGCCGGCGAGGCTGCGTTCTACGGCCCCAAGCTCGACCTGCAGGTGGTCGACGACCGTGGCCACGAGGAGACCATCGCCACCGTGCAGGTGGACTTCAACCAGCCGGAACGGTTCGACCTGACCTACCACGGCGAGGACGGCGAACGGCACCGCGTCGTCATGATCCATCGCGGCACCGTCGGGTCGATGGAGCGGGTCACCGCCGCCCTGCTCGAGCGCTACGACGGGCGCCTGCCGCTCTGGCTCGCGCCGGTGCAGGTCGTCGTGCTGCCGGTGTCGGCCGATCAGGACGGTCCCGCCCGCTCGCTCGTCGATGCCCTGCGCGCGCACGGGGTCCGCGTCGAGCTCGACTGCGACGACTCCCTCGGGTCGCGGATCCGCGAGGCCCGGCGGCGTCGGGCGGCGGTGGTCGCCGTCGCCGGGGCGCGCGAGGCCGCTGACGCGTCGGCGCAGGTCACCGACGTCGCGGCCGGGTTCCGGGGCGTCGTGCCGGTGGACGCCCTCATCGCG
>JAEXXY010000049.1 GCA_023451855.1 Actinomycetes bacterium | reverse complement strand
GTGCGGCCCCGTCGGCCGAGGGCGAGTCCTCGACCGCGTCGTCGGGCGAGCGGTCCTCCGAGGAGGGCTCGTCGCGTCCGCGTCGCCGTCGTCGCCGGGGCGGTTCGGGCCGGTCCGGCCAGCAGGCCGACAGCGCGCCCGCCTCGACCGGCGGCGAGTGACCCGCACTCCCCTGCCGACCGTGGTCGGCGGCGTCGGGAGCCCGACGCTCTGAGCAGCAGCCGAGAGGCCGCGTCCCGTTCCGGGGCGCGGCCTCTCGGCATGTCCGGCGCCCGTTCGGCGCGGCACCGGCCCGCATCCTTCCCGACTCCTGCCCGGTTCCTGCCCGATTCCGGGCAGATTCTTGGCACTCGCCGTCTTCGTCGTGCACAGTCGACTCGTGCTCGATCCGGAACTCGTGGCGAGGGTCGCCGACTCGTCCGGGCTGTCCCCCGGGGAGGCAGCCCGCGTCATCGGCGACGTCCTGGCCCACTACGCCGAGCCCCTCGACGCGTACGTGCGCCGGCGCCACCGCGAGCTGCAGACCTACGGCGTCCGCAACGACGAGGCGTTCCGGACCATCGCGGCCGAGCTGCGGGCCCGCCTCGTCGCGGCCCCCGAGCTGTCTGAGCGCCAGCTGCGCCGCATCGTCTACGGCTGACCCACGGGGCGCCACCTCGTCACCCACCGTGACCACCGTCACTCGTCACACGTCACACCAAGGAGCAACCCATGTGCGGAATCGTCGGCTACGTCGGCCGCCAGCCGGCAGCGCCGGTCCTCGTCGAGGGCCTGACCCGCCTCGAGTACCGCGGCTACGACTCCGCCGGCCTCAGCGTCGCCCGACCGAACGGCCAGACCGTCGTGCGACGCGTCGGGCGGGTCCGCGAGCTCGAGGCCGCGCTGCCGCGACGGCTGCCCGGCACCGTCGGCATCGGCCACACGCGGTGGGCGACGCACGGGCCCGCCACCGAGGCCAACGCCCACCCCCACACGAGCGGGGACGGCCGCGTCTCCGTCGTGCACAACGGCATCATCGACAACGCCGCCGCCCTGCGCGAGCGGCTCGAGCGCGAAGGCGTCACCTTCACCTCCGACACCGACACCGAGGTGCTGGCGCATCTCGTCGCGCGCTCCACCGCCGAGGGCCTCGAGGAGCGCGTGCTCGAGGCGCTCGACCACGTCGTCGGCACCTACGCGGTCGCCGTCCTCGACTCCGCAGCGCCCGACCGCCTCGTCGTGGCCCGCAACGGCTCCCCGCTCATCCTCGGCGTCGGGGACAAGGAGATGTTCGTCGCCTCCGACGTCGCCGCGCTCGTGCGGCACACCTCGTCGGTCGTCCACCTGGAGGACGGCGAGCTCGCGGTCGTCACCGCGCGCGACTACCGCACCTTCACCCGGGAGACCCACGACACCGGCCGGGTGCCCACGACGATCGAGGTCGCCGACGAGGACGTCGAGCTCGGCGAGCACGGCCACTACATGGCCAAGGAGATCGCCGAGCAGCCCGAGACGGTCGCACGCATGCTGCGCGGTCGCCTCGACGCCCGCTTCGGCACGGCCCGGCTCGACGGGCTCAACCTCACGCCCCGCGAGCTGCGGGCGTTCCGACGTGTCAAGATCCTCGGCTGCGGATCGGCCTACTACGTCGGCGAGCTCGGCGCCCTGCTCATCGAGGAGCTGGCGCGCATCCCCGCGCACGCCGAGGCGGCCAGCGAGTTCCGCTACCGCAACCCGATCATCGAGCCGGACACGCTCTACGTCGCCGTCAGCCAGTCTGGCGAGACCGCCGACACGGCGTTCGCGGTGCGCGAGATCAAGCGCAAGGGCGGCCAGGTCGTCGGCCTCGTCAACGTCGTCGGCTCGACGATCGCCCGCGAGTGCGACGGCGGGATCTACCTGCACGCCGGGCCCGAGATCGCGGTCGCCTCGACGAAGGCCCTGACCCACATGGGAGTCGGGTTCGCCCTGCTCGCGCTGCTGCTCGGCCGGGTGCGGGACCTGTCGGTGGCCGACGGCCAGCGCATCATCGCCGGCCTCGAGCGGCTGCCCGCCGACATCGCGGCCGTGCTCGAGCAGGAGGACGCCATCGCCGGGATCGCCCGCGAGCTCGCGAGCGCCGAGAGCCTCTTCTTCATCGGCCGGGTCCGCGGCTTCCCGGTCGCGCGCGAGGGCGCCCAGAAGTTCAAGGAGGTCTCCTACCGGCACGCCGAGGCCTACCAGACGAGCGAGCTCAAGCACGGCCCGCTCGCGCTCATCGAGGCGGCGCGCCCGACCGTCGCGGTCATCCCCGACGACGAGCTGACCGACCGCAACCTGGCGGCCGCCGAGCAGGTCATGGCCCGCGGCGGCCGAGTCGTGGCAGTGACCCACCCCGGGGTCCGGCTCGGCGCGGTGGACGCCCAGCGGATCGACGTGCCACGCAACGAGACCGAGCTCGACCCGATCCTGCTCATGGTCCCGATGCAGCTGCTCGCGCTCCACGCCGCGAGATCCCTGGGCCTCGACATCGACAAGCCTCGTAACCTTGCCAAGTCGGTGACCGTCGAGTGACCGTCGAGTGACAGTCGGTGACCGTCGAGTGACTGCCGGTGACCGCCCGGTGACCGTCGAGCGACGGTCGGCACCGGCCGAGTGAGGAGCCCAGGGTGAAGCTGCACGCGTCGATCGAGGGGAGCCTGCGCGCGTTCATCGAGGCGCAGCGGATGTTCTTCGTGGCGACGGCGCCGCTGGCCGCCGACGGGCACGTCAACGTCTCGCCCAAGGGCCTCGACGGCACGTTCCTCGTCGTCGACGAGCACACGGTCGCCTACCTCGACCTCACCGGCAGCGGTGCCGAGACCGCCGCCCACCTGCGCGAGAACGGCCGGATCACCCTGATGTTCTGCGCCTTCGAGGGCCCGCCGAACATCGTGCGGCTGCACGGTCGCGGCCGGCACGTGCGCCCGGGCGACGAGGGTTTCGAGGCGTGGGTCACACGCTTCGACGTCGAGCTCCCGGGGGTCCGGGGCGTGGTGGTCGTCGACGTCGAGCGGGTCTCGGACTCCTGCGGGTTCGCCGTGCCGCTCTACGAGTTCACCGAGCAGCGCGACCTGCTCACCTCGTGGGCCGGCCGGCGCGGGCCCGAGGGTCTGACCACCTACCGCGCCGAGAAGAACGCGACGTCGATCGACGGGCTGCCCGCCCTCGACGCCGAGGCCACCTGACGCGTCGGTGCCCGGACGCGACGAGGGGCCGGCACCGGGTCTCGGTGCCGGCCCCTCGCGTCCACGCCGTGGGAGCGGACGGCGCGGACGCCAGCGTCAGGACGTCGCGTCGATCGTGGCGGTGTCGATGACGAAGCGGTAGCGCACGTCGCCGGCGACGACGCGCTCGTACGCGGCGTCGACCTCGTCGGCCGAGATCGTCTCGATGCTCGCGCCGATGCCGTGCTCGGCCGCGAAGTCGAGCATCTCCTGCGTCTGCGCGATGCCGCCGATGTTCGAACCGGCCATCACCTTGCTGCCGCCGATGAGCGAGAACGCGGTGAAGGTGTCGGGCTCGCTCGGGGCGCCGACGTTGACGAGGGCGCCGAGCGGCTTGAGCAGCGAGAGGTAGGAGTCGACCGGCAGGTTCGCGCTCACCGTGTTGAGGATGAGGTCGAAGCTGCCCTTGAGGTCGGCGAACGTCTGCTCGTCAGCGGTGGCCCGGTGGTCGCTCGCCCCGAAGGTGCGGGCGTCCTCCTGCTTGCCCAGGGTGCGGCTGAGCACCGTCACCTCGGCGCCGAGCGCCGCGGCGAACTTGACGGCCATGTGGCCGAGCCCGCCGAGGCCGACGACGGCGACCTTCTTGCCGGGGCCGGTGCCCCAGCGCTTGAGGGGGTTGTAGGTCGTGATGCCGGCGCAGAGCAGCGGCGCGGCGACGTCGAGGTCGAGGCCCTCGGGGATGCGGACCGCGAAGCGCTCGGACACGACGACCTGCTGGGCGTAGCCACCCTTGGTGGCCTCGCCGTCGTAGCCGCGGCCGTTGTAGGTCATGACGGCGCCCTGGGTGCAGAACTGCTCCTCGCCGTCCTTGCAGTACTCGCACTCGCCGCAGGAGTCGACCATGCAGCCGACGCCGACGCGGTCGCCGACCTTGTAGCGGGTGACGCCGTCGCCGACAGCGGAGACGACACCGGCGATCTCGTGCCCGGGGACCATGGGGAAGATCGCGCTGCCCCACTCCTCCCTGACCTGGTGGATGTCGCTGTGGCAGATGCCGGCGAACTTGATGTCGATGAGGACGTCGTCGTCACGCAGGTCACGGTGCTCGACGGTCCGGGCCTCGAAGGCGGCTCCGGCGCTCGGTGCGACCAGTGCGGGCGTGGAAATCACAGGCGTTTCTCCTTCACAGGGGGTGGTGACGCTCTCGGGTGCAGCGTCAGCCGTCCCTCGAAACATTCCCCGACGCGCGGATCACCGAACCGCGACGAGGCCACGCGGGTCCCGTCAGAGGCGCGGCAGCAGCGACGCGGCGACGTCGCGGTAGGCCTGCGCGCCGCGCGAGGTGCGGGCCGTCGACAGGATCGAGTTGCCCACGGCGGGAGCCTCCGCGAAGCGCACCGTCTTCGGGATCGGCGGGTCGAGCACCGGCAGGTCGTAGCGCTCCCCCACGTCGGCGAGCACCTCGCGGGCGTGGTTGCTGCGGCCGTCGAAGAGCGTCGGCAGGATGCCCCACACCTGCAGGTCGCGGTTGAGGATCCGCTGCACGTCGGCGACGGTGTCGAGCAGCTGCCCCACGCCGCGGTGGCTGAGCATCTCGCACGGCATCGGGATGACGAGGCCGTCGGCGGCGGTGAGCGCGTTGAGGGTGAGCACGCCGAGGCTCGGCGAGCAGTCGAGCAGCACGACGTCGTAGGGCATCGGGAGGTCCTCGAGCGCGGTGCGCAGCACGTACTCGCGACCCGGGCGCGGCATCAGGGCGGCCTCGGCGCCGGCGAGGTCGATCGTCGAGGGCACGAGGTCGACACCCTCCTCGCACCCCACGACGACGTCGGCGAGCGGTGTCCCGCCCGTCAGGACGTCGTGGACCGACTTCTCGACGGTGTCGGGGTCGACGCCGAGGGAGAAGGTGAGGCAGGCCTGCGGGTCGAGGTCGACGAGCAGGACACGCCGGCCGTGCTCGGCGAACGCGGCGCCGAGGCTCGCGACCGAGGTGGTCTTGGCGACGCCGCCCTTCTGGTTGGCGACGGCGAGCACGGTCGGGCGTTCCACCGGCTGCGGGCGGGGGGTCGTTGCGGTGCTGGCGTCCTGGCGGGAACGGGCGGCCATGGCCGTCAGTGTGTCAGGTCGAGGGCCCGATGGGCCGAGATCGTCTGGCAGGCGCGCCCGGGGCGTGACGCAGCCGACACGGCGACGCGCCGCCCGCGGTCGCGATCCACCTCGAAGCTCCACCCACCGCAACACGCGACCAGGTGGCGCGTTGCCGCGTCAGGGTGTCCGTCGACCACGACACGCGACCACATGGCGCCGCGGGGGCGGTGTCAGAAGGCGGAGATCGTCCGCGGGGCGCGCTCGGAGCGTGACAGGGCCGACACGAGGGCACCCTGCCCGTGCCGCTCGGCCGCGAGGTGGGTGAGCAGCCGCAGGACCGGGTCGAGCACCGCGGCCGGCAGCACGGGGGACGTGAAGCCGACGCTGGCGGCGACGTCCTCGCCGTGCACGACGACCTCCATCATCCGGCCCGTGAGGAAGTCGTCGCGGACGAGCGACCAGTCGTTCCACGGGATGAGCACGGCGCGATCGGCCGGTTGGGCGGCGAGGAGGTCGGGCAGCGCGGCCCGGGCGGCGACGACGCCGGCGACGACCTCCTCCGGGCCGGCTGCGGCCTGCTCCACGCCGCTGGCCCGGATGGACACGTTGACGTCGTCGTCCAGGCCGGCGGAGACCCACGCCGAGCGCCGGTAGTGCTCCTCGAGCGGGATCGGGTCGTGGTGCGGCGGGGCCGACAGGAGGGTTACCGCCGTGGCCGGCTGGGCGGCCAGGTGGGCGACGAGACCACCGACGGTCCACTCGGGCAAGGCACTCGGTCGGTCCCACGCCGCGGCGACGTCGCCGCGCGACACGACGGCGACCACGTGGTCGGTCGCGGCGAGGAACGCCTCACGCAGATCGGTCACGACGGGTCTCCTGGATCGGACGAATGGTGGGGTGGGCCGGGCGGGGCGGGGTCAGACGTCGTCGCGCTCGAGGCCGGCCCAGTCGGACTTCTCGGGGCCCTGCTGCTGGCCCTCGGGGCAGTGCGCCCGGAAGTCGCACCACGAGCACAGCGGCGAGGTGCGCGGCGCGAAGAGAGTGGACTCGATGCCGACGTCCTTGAAGTCGGCGTCGGCGCGCCGTAGGTCGGACGCGATGGACTCGGCCTCGGCGACCTTGCGCGCCAGCGACTCCTCGGTGTGCACGTGGCTCGCGACCGTGCCGCTCGGCAGGTGGTGCAGCTCGACGCGCAGGCACGGCCGGCGGAACATCCGTGCGACGGCGACCGCGTAGAGCGCGAGCGGCAGCGACGTGCGCGCGTCGTCGTCGGTGGGCACCTGACGGCCCGTCTTGTAGTCGACGACGACGAGCTCTCCGTCACGGTCGTCGAGGCGGTCGATGCGCCCGGTGACGGCGATCTCGTCGGTCTTGAGCGACACGCTGCGCTCGATGCCGACCGGCTGGTTGTCGCGGTCGCTGTGGCGCAGGTAGTCGGTGACGAGGTCGCGCACGCGCAGGCGCCAGGCCATCGACTGCTCGGGGTCGCGGAAGCCGACGTCGATCCACGAGGAGCGGACGAGCTCGGCGACCCCGGCCGGGGTGCGCTGCGACACCGGGAGGTCCCAGAAGTCGCGCAGGACGTTGTGCGTGGTGATGCCGACCGACGTGTGCGCGCGCTGCGGCCGGGCCTGGGGTCGCGGCCGGTCGAGGTACTGCATGCGGTAGCGGCGCGGGCAGTCGAGCCAGGCGAGCAGCTTGGACGGCGAGCCGGTGTAGAGGGGCGTCGGCATGCCGGCGAAGGTCGTCTGCTCTGCCGGTCCCGTCGTCACGCCGACACCCTACGACCCTGCCCGGACACCACGGCCTATGACATCCCCAGCCCGGCCGGCTCCCTGTCGAGTGGGCACTTTCTCCCGGCCCTTCCACCGGCGACTGCACACCGCGCCCCGACTCGCCCGCGGGAGCAGGTGCCCACTCGACGAGGAAGGGGCGGGGGGCGTCAGCGGCGCCTCGCGCGATCGCCGCCGGACCGCGCCACGGCCGCGAGCCGGTCTGCCGCGGCGTGGAACTCGATCTCGAGCGCGTCGACGACCTCGGCCACCGAGGCGACGCCGGTGATGGCGCCGAGCCCCTGTCCCGCGGCCCACAGCTGCGACCACCGTCTGGGCTGCGGCTGGGCGACGTCGTAGGTCCGGTCGCCGCTGAAGACGAGGCGGTCCGGGTCGAGCCCGTGCGCCAGGAGGCTCGGGCGCAGCCACGAAGCCGGCGCCCCGGTGACGCCGTCGCTGACGACGAGGTCGCCGCTCGCGGACTCGACGACCATGCGCTTGTAGTCCTCGGCGGCGCGGCTCTCGCGTGTGGCGAGGAAGCGGGTGCCCATGTAGATGAGGTCGGCCCCGGCCGCGACGGCCCCTGCGACGCCGAACCCGTCGGCGACCCCGCCGCCCACGACGACCAGCCCGTCGAAGAAGGCGCGCACCGCCGACACGAACGCGAACGGCGACAGGTGACCGGTGTGCCCACCGGCGCCCGCGCTGATGCACGCGAGCCCGTCGACCCCGGCGTCGACCGCCTTGTGCGCGAGCCGGAGGTCGACGACGTCGCCGATGACGACGCCGCCGTAGGCGTGCACGGCCTCGACGACCGGCGCGGGCGAGCCGAGCGCTGTGATGACCACCGGTGGCCGGTGCCGCACGACGAGCTCGAGGTCGGCAGGCAGGCGGGCGTTGCTGCGGTGCGTCACGAGGTTGACGGCCCAGGGCGCGTCGCCGACACCCGCGGCCACCTGCGCCAGCCAGCCGTCGAGCTCCTCGGCGGTGCGGCAGTTCTGCGTCGGGAACGCGCCGAGGATGCCGGCCCCTGCGGCGGCGACGACGAGCTCGGGCCCCGACACGAGGAACATCGGCGCAGCGACGACCGGCACGCGCAGCCCTGCGGCGAGTGCCCGCGCCCGCTCGGCCCCGCCGGACGCGTCGGAAACGCTCGACGCGTCGACCCCGCCTGACGCGTCGGCCCCCCGTGACGCGTCGGTCACGGGACGCGCTCGCGGACGTCCGGGGCCCCGGGCCGGCGCAGCATCCGCTTGAGCACCTTGCCGACCGGGTTGCGCGGCAGGGAGTCGCGCACCTCGAGCCGTTCGGGCAGCTTGAACGAGGCGACCTGCTGCTCGCGCAGCCACGCGACGAGCTCCTCGAGCGTCAGCGACTGCCCCTCGCGCAGGACGACGACGGCCGCGACCCGCTCGCCGAGCGCGTCGTCGGGGTCGCCGATGACCGCGACGTCGGCCACGGCCGGGTGGGCGGCGACGAGCCCCTCGATCTCGGCCGGCGCGATGTTCATGCCGCCGCGGATCACCTGGTCGCGGGCCCGGTCGAGGTAGCGCAGGAACTGGCCCTGCTCGCCGGCGATCTCGAAGAGGTCGCCGGTGCGCAGGTAGCCCTGCTCGTCGAAGGGGCTCGGCAGGTGGTCGCCGCCGAGGTAGCCGGAGAAGACCGTCGGGCCGCTGATGCGCAGCTCGCCGGGCCGGCCGGGCTCGTCGATCTCCTCGCCGGTGACGATGTCGACGAGGCGGGTGTGCATCCACTCGCCGGCGCTCGTGGACCACGTGACGCCGGGGGCGCCGAAGCGCGGGAAGAACTGGGCGCGTTCGTCGGGGTCGGGGAAGTCCTCGGGGCTCGAGAGCAGCCCGATCCCCTCGTTCGAGCCGAAGAAGTTGATGACGCTGATGCCGCGCTCCTGCCAGCCGCGGACCATCGCCGGCTGCAGCGGCGCGGACCCCGACCCGATGCGGGTCAGGCTCGAGGTGTCGAGGGCGGCCAGCAGCTCGGGGTTGCCGAGCAACATCCAGAGCAGCGCCGGCGGGGCACAGGTGTACGTCGCGTGCTCGGTGGCGACCTGGCGCAGGAAGGTCGGCAGGTCGAACGGGTGGTGCTGCACGAGGACGCAGCCGCTGAGCAGCCACGGCAGGAACATCCCGCTGATCCCCGCCATGTTGACCATGGGGAACGGGTTGAGCAGGACGTCCTCGACCGTGACGCGGGGCGCCTCCGTGGTGGCGACGCCGACCGCGAGCCAGTCCATGTGGCAGCGCGGCACGCCCTTCGGCTCGCTCTCGGTGCCGGAGGTCCAGCAGATCGTCACGGCGTCGTTGGGGTCGCCCGGGTCGGCGGCGACGTGAGCGGCCACGGCGGCGCGGTCCTGCTCGGACGCCGGGGCCGGACTCCAGACGACGACGCCCTCGGGGACGTCCACAGTGGCGGTGTCTTCCTCCGGCCCGAAGGCCACGACCGCCCGCACCGACTCGACGCCGGCCAGCGCGTGCGCGGCCTCGGCCGCCAGGGCGTGCTCGCCGACGCGTCCGGTCGTGACGAACGCGAGCGGGTCCGCCTGGCGGGCGGTGCCGGCC
>JAEXXY010000024.1 GCA_023451855.1 Actinomycetes bacterium | reverse complement strand
TGGACCGCTAGCGTGTGGCGCATGAGCGCGCTCAGCCCCGCCTCGCCCGGTCCTGCCGGGCCGCCGCCGCCGACGGGCCAGCAGTGGACCATCGGGCACGGCCCCTTCGAGGCGACGGTCGTCGAGGTCGGCGGTGGGCTGCGCACGCTGACCCGCGACGGCGTCGACCTCGTCGCCGGCTACGACGCCGACGAGCCGTGCGCCTCCGGACGCGGCCAGCAGCTCATGCCGTGGCCGAACCGCATCCGTGACGGCCGCTACGACTTCGCCGGGACCGAGCACCAGCTCGCCGTCACGGAAGTGCCGCTGGGCAACGCGAGCCACGGTCTCGTGCGCTGGGCGCTGTGGGAGCTCGTCGACCTCGAGGACGACGCCGTGACAGTCGGCTACCGCCTCCACCCCCAGCCCGGCTGGGACTGGCACCTCGACCTCCGCACCACCTACCTGCTCGACGACTCAGGCCTCGTCGTCACGACCGCCGCCCGCAACGTCGGCACCCGGGCGGCCCCGTTCGGCTACGGGGCGCACCCCTACCTCGCCATCGGCGACACCGACCTGTCCGACGTGCAGCTGCAGGTGCCCGCCGCGACGCGCATCGACGTCGACGCTCGGCTGCTGCCGACCGGCACGACGCCGGTCGAGGGCACCGAGCAGGACTTCCGCACGGCGCGCGCCGTGGGCGCCACGAACCTCGACACCGCCTTCACCGACGTCCTGCGCGATGACGACGGCGCCTGGCGCGCGAGGATCTCCACAGGCTCCGGCGCCCTGACGCTCTGGGCCGACGAGTCCTTCCCGTGGCTGCAGGTGTTCACCGCCGTGGCGCGCGACCGCAAGGGCGTGCCGGGCATCGCGGTCGAGCCGATGAGCTGCCCCGCCGAGGCCTTCAACTCCGGCGACGGCCTCGTCGTGCTCGAGCCCGGGCAGGAGTGGACCGGCACGTGGGGGATCAGCCCGGGCGACGCCTCCGCGTGACGGGCGCCGGCGGGTGCCGGTGCAGTGGCGGCTCGGGGCACAGGGGGAAATCCCGTTTGCGCCGAGCCGTTAGGCTGGAGCAGAGCGCAAGGAGCGCCATCGCGTCGTGCCCGGGAAGGGCCGAGCGACCGACAGCAACGAGGTGGGCTGTGCCGACTGGCAAGGTCAGGTTCTACGACGCGGACAAGGGCTTCGGGTTCATCTCCGAGGACGACGGCCGCGACGTCTTCCTGCACGCGAACGCGCTCCCCGAGGGTGTGACGACCCTCAAGAAGGGCGCGCGCGTCGAGTTCGGCGTGGTCGAGGGTCGCAAGGGCGCCCAGGCGCTGCAGGTCAAGCTGCTCGAACCCACGCAGTCGGTCGCCGCCAACATCACCAAGCGCGAGCGCAAGTCCACCGAGGACCTCACGGTCATCATCGAGGACGTCGTCCAGCTGCTCGACGGCGTGGGCAACACCTACCGGGCCGGTCGCCGCCCCGAGCGCAAGCTGGCCTCCAACGTCGCGCGGGCGCTGCGCGGCCTCGCCGACGAGCTGGAGAAGTGACGGCGATGATCGCCACCACCAAGCAGGACGCCGTGCTCGCCGCGGCCGTCGACCTCGCCCGCGGTGCCCTCGACGGGATCGCCGAGCCCGGCACGGTCGGGGAGCACCTCGCCGTCGAGCCGCTCGGTGAGCGCCTCGCCATGCACTGGTTCGACTGCACCTCGCCCGGCTACCGAGGCTGGCGCTGGGGCGTCAGCGTCGCGCGCGTGCCCCGGGGCAAGGTGGCCACGGTCTGCGAGACCAACCTGCTGCCCGGCCCCGACGCCGTGCTGGCGCCGGAGTGGGTGCCGTACGCCGACCGACTCGCCCCGGGCGACCTCGGCGCCGGCGACGTGCTGCCCTACCGCCTCGACGACCCCAACCTCGAGCCCGGCTTCGAGGCGACCGGCGACGAGGACGTCGACCAGATGGCCATCTTCGAGCTCGGCCTCGGCCGCAAGCGGGTCCTGTCCGCCGAGGGCCGCGCGAACGCCGCGACGCGCTGGTACGAAGGCGACAACGGCCCCAACTCCGAGGTCGCGCAGAAGGCGTCC
The DNA here is from genome assembly GCA_023451855.1 of Actinomycetes bacterium. Classification (GTDB taxonomy): domain Bacteria; phylum Actinomycetota; class Actinomycetes; order Actinomycetales; family Dermatophilaceae; genus Monashia. The sequence goes on along the minus strand of JAEXXY010000024.1, from coordinate 4,620 downwards.
GACAAGTGCTCGTCGTGCGGTTACTTCGTGCCGATGGCGGGCGCGCTGCGGGCCGTCTTCGGCGTCTGCGCCAACGAGTGGAGCCCCTCCGACGGACGCATCGTCAGCCTCGACCACGGCTGCGGCGCGCACTCGGAGACCGACATCGACCACCCGGCACCGGTACCGGTCGGGGACCCCGTCGTCGACGAGCTCGCCGTCGACCTCGAGCCCGTCGAGCGTGCGACGCCCCCGGAGCCCACCGACGAGCGTCCGGAGGGCGAGGCGCGTCCGGAGGACGAGGCGCGTCCGGAGGACGCCACCGCCGAGTGAGGCGGATGCGTCAGCCGGCGTCCCGGGCGTTGCCGCGCCCTCGGCGCAGGTAGCTCCAGCCGATCCCGCCGAGGACGATGCCGGCGACGCACGTCCACGGCCACCAGTCCCGGTCGCCGGTGTGCAGGGCCGGGACGACGAGCACCACGACCAGGGCCACGACCCACGCGAGGATGCCGACCTCGACGATCCGGCGCATCGGCACCGGCAGCGGGCGCAGCTCCTCGCTGGGAGGCGGGGCCGTGGCGTCGTGCTGCGGCTCCTGCGCGGCGTTCTGGTCGGTCACGCACCACAGCCTAGGGTCTGCTCGCGCGCCCGAATCGTCCCCCCACCCGTCCCGCCACTAGGGTGTGCGCCATGTCGACCGATACCCACGCTCGCTCGGGCGTCTCCGGGGTCGACGCCTTCTTCCGGATCACCGAGCGTGGGTCGACCCTCGCCCGTGAGCTCCGCGGTGGCGTCGTCACCTTCTTCACGATGGCCTACATCCTCGTCCTCAACCCGATCATCCTCTCCGGCGTCATCGACGGCTCGGGGGAGATGATCGGCGGCACCACCGACCTCAAGCAGAGCAAGCTGCTCGTCGCCGTCGGCACCGCCGTCATCGCCGGCGTCATGTCCATCCTCATGGGCCTGGTCGCCAACTTCCCGATCGCCCTCGCGGCGGGCCTCGGCATCAACGGCCTCATCACCGGGATGGTCCTGACCCACCAGGCCGAGAAGATCACCTTCGCCGACCTCATGGGCCTCGTCGTCATCGAGGGTGTCGTCATCCTCGTGCTCGTGCTCACCGGGTTCCGCAAGGCCGTCTTCAAGGCCATCCCCGCGCCGCTCAAGGTCGCGATCTCGGTGGGCATCGGCCTGTTCATCGCCTACATCGGCGTCATCGACGCGGGCTTCGCGCGCCGCCCGACGACTCCGGGCGCGGTGCCGAGCGAGCTCGGCATCGGCGGCAGCCTCGACGGGTGGCCCACGCTCGTCTTCGTCGTCGGCGTCTTCCTCATCGCGGTGCTGCTCATCCGCAAGGTCAAGGGCGCCATCCTCATCGGCATCGCCGCGGCGACCGTCCTCGCGATGGTCCTCGAGGCGATCTTCCACATCGGCGAGCGTGTCTACGACAAGGGCGTGCTCACCAACCCGTCGGCGTGGTCGCTGACCGTGCCCAGGCTGCCCGACTCGGTCACCCAGACGCCCGACCTGGGCATCCTCGGCCAGTTCAACCTGCTCGGCTCGTTCGAGAAGCTCGGCATCGTCACCGCCGTCATGTTCGTCTTCTCGCTGCTGCTCGCCGACTTCTTCGACACGATGGGCACCGTCGTGGCCATCGGCACCGAGGCCCAGCTGCTCGACGAGGACGGCAACCCGCCGCACACCGACCGCATCCTCGTCGTCGACTCCGTCGCGGCGATCGCCGGTGGCGCCGGTGGCGTCAGCAGCAACACGTCCTACATCGAGTCGGCCTCCGGCGTCGAGGAGGGGGCCCGCACCGGTCTCGCGTCGGTCGTCACAGGTGTCCTGTTCCTGCTCGCGACGTTCCTCGCACCGCTGTTCGCGGTCGTCCCGTCGGAGGCTGCGGCCCCGGCGCTCGTCATCGTCGGCTTCCTCATGATGAGCCAGGTGACGAACATCGACTGGACCGAGATGGAGATCGCCCTGCCGGCGTTCCTCACGATCGTCCTCATGCCGTTCACGTACAACATCACGGTCGGCATCGGCGCGGGCTTCATCGCGTGGGTCCTCGTCAAGATCGCCAAGGGGCACGCGCGCCAGGTGCACCCGCTGCTGTGGGTCGTCGCCGGCTTCTTCGTCGTGTACTTCCTCAAGACGCCGCTGGAGAGCCTCTTCACCTGACCGACGCGTCTTGCACGGCTCGCCGAGAGCCCCCACCCGCACCGGGTGGGGGCTCTCGCCGTGTCCGGGCGGTGCGCAGCCGTGCTCGGTGGCGTGTCGGAATAGTTAGCACAAGTAATGAGTTAGGCTAAGCATCACCAGGAACAGAACTGTCGAAAGCACCCGTTTGCGTACCAAGACCCTTTCCCGCAGCGAGCTCGTCTCGCTGAGCAACGACATCCGCCTCGCCTGCATGCGGATCTCGCGCCGTGTCCGGTTCGAGTCGGACCGCGAGCTGCCGCCGCACCACTTCTCCGTGCTGTGCCGCCTCGAGGAGACCCACCGCACGAACAGCGAGCTCGCCGACATCGAGCGCGTCTCCGCCCCGAGCATGAAGCGCACGACCGGCGCGCTGGTCGAGCGCGGCTACCTGGCCCGCGCCAACGACCCCGAGGACGGCCGGCAGGTGTTCCTGTCGCTGACCCCCGAGGGTCGCAAGGCGCTGCGCCGCATCCGCCGGCACCGCGACGAGTGGATGCTCGAGCGGTTCGAGGCCCTCACGGACGACGAGAGGGACCTGCTGCAGCGCGCTGCCGTCGTGCTGGCGAAGGTGGCGTCCAAGTGAGCCCCACCTTCCACTCCCTCTCGATCCCCAACTACCGCATCTACGCCTCCGGCGCCATCGTCTCCAACGTCGGCACGTGGATGGGCCGCGTGGCCCAGGACTGGCTCGTGCTCACGGTCCTCACCGACCACTCGTCCACCGCGCTCGGCATCGTCACCGGCCTGCAGTTCCTGCCCTTCCTCATCCTCGCGCCGTTCGCCGGGATGCTCGTCGACCGCTTCCCCAAGCGCCGCATCCTCTTCCTGACCCAGACCGCGCTGCTCGTCACCGCCCTGCTGCTCGCCGTCTTGACCGCGATCGGCGTCGTCGAGCTGTGGCACGTCTACGCGCTCGCCTTCCTGCAGGGTGTGGCCACGGCGGTCGACAACCCCGCCCGCCAGACCTTCGTCTCCGAGATGGTCGACACCCCGCACCTGCCCAACGCCGTCGCCCTCAACAGCGCGTCGTTCAACCTTGGCCGGCTCGTCGGGCCTGCCGCGGCCGGTCTCGTCATCGCGTGGTTCGGCATCGCGCCGGCGCTCTACGTCAACGCCGCCACGTTCGTGTTCGTCCTCGTCGCGCTGCTCCGGATGAACACCAGCCTGCTCACCCCGTCACCGCGGGCCCGCGGCAAGCACCAGATCCGTCAGGGCCTGCGCTACGTCAGGGGCCGGCCCGACATCATGCTCGTCATGGCCCTCGTCTTCGTGCTGGGCACCTTCGGCATGAACTTCCAGCTGACGATGGCGCTGATGGCCACGAAGGTCTTCGACAAGGGCCCGGGGGAGTACGGCCTGCTCGGCTCGATCATGGCGATCGGCTCGCTGACGGCCGCGCTCCTCTCGGCCCGCCGGGCCCGCCCGCGGCTGCGGGTGCTGCTCGTCGCCCTCGCCGGCTTCACCGCGTCGACGGCCCTGCTCTCGACGGCCCCCAACTACGCCATGTTCGCCCTCTGGCTCGTGCCGACGGGCCTGTCGGCCCTCACCGCGCTCACCACGGCCAACGCGATGGTGCAGGTCAGCGTCGACCCCGTCATGCGGGGCCGCGTCATGGCCCTTTACATGGCGATCTTCATGGGCGGCACCCCCGTCGGGGCGCCGGTCATCGGGTGGATCGGCGACGTGTGGGGCCCGCGCTGGACCATCGGCATCGGCACCGTCGCAGTGGGCCTGTCCCTGGGGGCGGTGGCCCTCTGGTTCGCACGTCGGCAGAATGTCGCGGTGACCTTCCAGACGCAGTCCCGGCCCCGCTTCAGGATCCAGCTCGCCTCGGCGACGGCGTCGGAGATCCCGACGGCGCCCGAGGTGACGAAGTGAACTTCAAGTTCCGCCACCGCATCACCGTCGCGGCGCTCGTGCTCTTCCTCGTCATCGCCGTCGTGGCGGCGGTCGTCAACCGCTGAGCCCCGGCCACCGACCTGACGCGTCAGGCCCCTCCCTAGGATGGGGGCGCCCGACCGCGCCGAGGCAGGAGCCCACCACATGGCATCGCAGAAGTTCGTCGAGCTGCTCAACGAGCAGGTCGGACACGAGTTCGCCGCGCACCAGCAGTACGTGGCCATCGCCGTGTACTACGACACCCTGACGATGCCGCAGACGGCGGCCCTGTTCCACCGCCAGGCGCTCGAGGAGCGCGACCACGCGATGATGATGGTCCAGTACCTGCTCGACACCGACTCGACCGTGACGATCCCCGGCGTCGAGGCCCCGCGCAACGACTTCGCCGACATCGTCGAGCCGGTGCGGCTCGCGCTCGAGCAGGAGAAGCGCGTCACCGAGCAGGTGAACGCCCTGACGGCCGTGGCCCGCGCGGAGAACGACTACGCCTCCGACCAGTTCATGCAGTGGTTCATCAAGGAGCAGGTCGAGGAGGTC
>JAEXXY010000543.1 GCA_023451855.1 Actinomycetes bacterium | reverse complement strand
CCCCCCCCCGGCCCCGCGGGCCGCGCCCCCCGACGGGGTGGCGCCAGCAGGCGCCTCGTGCTCAGCTCGCGACGAGCGAGCGCAGCACGTACTGCAGGATGCCGCCGTTGCGGTAGTAGTCGGCCTCGCCCGGGGTGTCGATGCGCACGACCGCGTCGAACTCGACGGGCTCGCCGCCCTCCTTCGTCGCGACGACCTTGACGGTCTTCGGCGTCGTGCCCTCGTTGAGGGCGGTGATGCCGGTGATCGAGAAGGTCTCGGTGCCGTCGAGCCCCAGCGAGTCGGCGTTCTGGCCCGCCGGGTACTGCAGCGGGATGACGCCCATGCCGATGAGGTTGGAGCGGTGGATGCGCTCGTAGCTCTCGGCGATGACGGCCTTGACGCCGAGCAGGCTGGTGCCCTTGGCCGCCCAGTCGCGCGAGCTGCCCGAGCCGTACTCCTTGCCCGACAGGATGACGAGCGGGATGCCGGCGGCAGCGTAGCTCTGCGCGGCGTCGTAGATCGTCGTCTGCTCGCCGCCCTTGGTGAAGTCGCGCGTGAAGCCGCCCTCGACGCCGTCGAGCAGGAGGTTCTTCAGGCGGATGTTGGCGAACGTGCCACGGATCATGACCTCGTGGTTGCCGCGGCGCGAGCCGTAGGAGTTGAAGTCCTTGCGCTCGATGCCGTGCTCGGCGAGGTACTTGCCGGCGGGGCTGTCGGTCTTGATGGCGCCGGCCGGGCTGATGTGGTCGGTCGTGACGGAGTCGCCCAGCTTGGCGAGCACGCGCGCGCCCTCGATGTCGGCGACCGGGGTCGTCTCCATCGACATGCCGTCGAAGTACGGGGGCTTGCGCACGTAGGTCGACTCGGGGTCCCAGGCGAACGTGTCGCCCTCGGGAGTGGGCAGCGACTGCCAGCGCTGGTCGCCGGCGAAGACGTCGGCGTAGTCCTCGGTGAACATGTCCTGGTTGATGCTCGCGGCGATCGTCTGCTCGACGTCCTCCGGGGCGGGCCAGATGTCCTTGAGGAAGACGTCGTTGCCGTCGGCGTCCTGGCCGAGCGGCTCGGACTCGAAGTCGAAGTCCATCGTTCCGGCGAGCGCGTAGGCGATGACGAGCGGCGGGCTCGCGAGGTAGTTCATCTTGACGTCGGGGTTGATGCGGCCCTCGAAGTTGCGGTTGCCCGACAGGACCGAGGTGACCGCGAGGTCGTGCTCGTTGATCGCCTGCGAGATCTCGTCGTTGAGCGGGCCCGAGTTGCCGATGCACGTCGTGCAGCCGTAGCCGACGAGGTGGAAGCCGAGCTTCTCGAGGTAGGGCCACATGCCGGCCTTGTCGTAGTAGCCGGTGACGACCTTGCTGCCCGGCGCCATCGACGTCTTGACCCACGGGGCGACCGTGAGGCCCTTCTCGACGGCGTTCTTGGCGAGCATCGCCGCGGCCATCATGACCGACGGGTTGGACGTGTTGGTGCAGCTCGTGATCGAGGCGATCGAGACGATGCCGTGGTCGATCTCGAAGGTGCGGCCCTCGGCGTCGGTCACCGAGACCTTCTGGGAGGGGCGGCCGTTCGTGGCGCCCTCGGCCGGCTTGTCGCCGCCATTGTCGATGCCGGGGTCGCTGGCCGGGAAGGACTCGACGTCGCCGGGGTCGCCCTCGGCGTGCGTGACGTAGGTCGGCAGGACCTTGCGGAACGACTCCTTGGCGGCGGACAGCTCGATGCGGTCCTGCGGGCGCTTGGGGCCGGCGATCGACGGGACCACCGTCGACAGGTCGAGCTCGAGGTACTCGCTGTAGCGGGCCTCGGCCGTGTCCGGGCCGAGCCACATGCCCTGCTCCTTGGCGTAGGCCTCGACGAGCGCGACGCTCTCCTCGGACCGGCCGGTGAGGCGCAGGTAGTCGAGCGTGACGTCGTCGATCGGGAAGATCGCGCAGGTCGAGCCGAACTCGGGGCTCATGTTGCCGATCGTCGCCCGGTTGGCGAGCGGCACCTGGGCCACGCCCTCGCCGTAGAACTCGACGAACTTGCCGACGACGCCGTGCTTGCGGAGCATCTCGGTGATCGTCAGGACGACGTCGGTGGCCGTGGCGCCCGACGGGATCGAGCCCTTGAGCTTGAAGCCGACGACGCGCGGGATGAGCATCGACACGGGCTGGCCGAGCATCGCCGCCTCGGCCTCGATGCCGCCGACGCCCCAGCCGAGCACGCCGAGGCCGTTGACCATCGTCGTGTGCGAGTCGGTGCCGACGCAGGTGTCGGGGTAGGCGACCTGCTCGCCGTCGACCTCGCGCACCATGACCGTGCGGGCCAGGTGCTCGATGTTGACCTGGTGGACGATGCCGGTGCCCGGCGGGACGACCTTGAAGTCGTCGAAGGCGGTCTGGCCCCAGCGCAGGAACTGGTAGCGCTCCTTGTTGCGCTGGTACTCGATCTCGACGTTGCGCTCGAAGGCGTCGGCGCGGCCGAAGACGTCGATGATGACCGAGTGGTCGATGACGAGCTCGGCCGGGGCGAGCGGGTTGATCCTCGCCGGGTCGCCGCCGAGGTCGGCGACGGCCTCGCGCATCGTGGCGAGGTCGACGACGCAGGGGACTCCGGTGAAGTCCTGCATGATCACGCGCGCCGGCGTGAACTGGATCTCCGTGTCGGGCTCGGCGTTCTCGTCCCACGAGCCGACGGCACGGATGTGGTCGGCGGTGATGTTCGCGCCGTCCTCGGTGCGCAGCAGGTTCTCGAGGAGCACCTTGAGGCTGTACGGGAGGGTCTCATGGCCCTCGACCCCGGCCAGCCGGAAGATCTCGTAGGACTTCTCACCGACCTCGAGGGGTCCCTTGGCCTTGAAGCTGTCGATGCTGCCCACGTCGGGCTCCTTCCAGCAACTCTGTTGGATGTCGCAGTGCGCGATTTATCTTGACGTCAAGATATATCTAACCACACGGGCGCGCGGCCCGGGCCACCCGTGTCCACGGGGTGGCGACCCGCTGTCCCGTACCCGGACCGGCCTGGCCGCCTGCGGCCCATCTTCGTCGCTCACCCCCGCGTTGTCTGCCCCGGGGTGCGGGCCTCGGCGACGATCGAGACGGCGAGCATGACGACCGTCGCGGCGACGGTCAGCAGGTAGCCGCCGCGGCTCTGGTCGAACAGGCGGTGCGCCACGACCCACCACGCCAGGACCGCCGCGGCAACGAGCGTCGAGGCCACCGACGTGCGCCACCGTCGCGAGGGGTCGAGCAGCCGTGCGGCGTGCAGCCACACGAGGGGCACGAGCAGCAGGAGGTAGTTGAGGTTGTTGACGGGCTGGAGGAACAGCCCGCAGCCCACGAGGTGCCACAGGGCGAGACGGGGGTCCCCGGGCCGGCGCAGGACGAGGGCCACCAGTGCCAGCGCGACGAGGACGAGTACGCCTGTCACCCCCCACCGCAGGACCGGTGACCGGAGGAACGGCTCGAACCCGGCCCCTCCCGCGAAGAGCTCGCGCCCCACCCCGAAGGCGGAGTAGGACACGATCGGGCGCATCGAGCCGGACCGGGTGGCCGCAGCCCACTCCCCGAGGACCGACGGCCCGAGCGTCGAGACGAAGACCGCCGTCGCGGCCGCCAGCGTCACGGCGACCGCGGCGAGCGCTCGGCCCCGCCGGCGCATGCCCCGACGCAACAGCCACAGGACGCTGAAGGCCGGCCACGTCTTGACGAGGGTGGCGACGGCAACCGCGGTGCCCGCCGCTGCGGGGTGCCCACGCCGGTCCGCGGTCATGGCGGCCGCGAGGCACACGAGGACGAGCAGCTCGACCTGGCCGAGCGCGAGCGAGAGCCACGTCGACCAGGACCAGAGCAGGGTGACGACGGCGAACCCGGCGAAGACCGGGGTGCGCCAGCCTGGCAGCTCGTCACGGACCGCGAGGACGGCCAGCACGACCGCGGCGAGCCCCGCGGCGAGCTGGAGCAGCGTCCACGCGGTCAGCGGCCAGGCGGTGGCCAGCACCGGGACCGTCGCGGCCGCGATGAGCGGCGAGTACACGTAGCCGTACACGCCGTAGGGAGTGCCGCCGGAGGCGAGGGCCCGGCCGGCGGGGACGTAGTACCCCCAGAAGTCGAAGCCGGGGTCGCCGAAGCCCTCGACGCCGGACAGGCGCGCCCGCACGAGCAGGCCCGCCACCCCGACGGCGCCCAGCCACAGCACCACGACGCCAGCCCGCCGCCCCGAACGCCGGGCCGCCGACCATCCGGTCGTGGCGGGGCCGCGCGGCGTCGTCATGCCGGTCGCCGCTCCAGGACCGCGATGCACTCGACGTGGTGGGTCATCGGAAAGGCGTCCCAGCCCTCGAGGGAGGTCATCTCGTAGCCGTGCTCGGCGGCCTGTCGAACGTCACGCGCGAGCGCGGCAGGGTCGCACGCGACGTACACGACGCGTCGGGGCGCGACCTGCGCGAGCAGGGCCATGACCTCCTTGCCGGCGCCGGTGCGTGGCGGGTCGAGGACGGCGAGGTCGGCGGTGACGCCCTGGCGCACGAGCGAGCGCAGCTCGCGGTCGACGCGGGCGGCGCGCCACTCGACGTTCGCGAGGTGCTCCGTGTTGCGCTCGCCGTTGGCGACGGCGACGGCGTCGCCCTCGACGCCGAGGACGAACCCGCCCGGCTCGACGAGCTCGCCGAGTCTCATGGTGAACAGCCCCGAGCCGGCGTAGAGGTCGAGGACCCGGTCGCCGGGGCCGGCGCCGAGCAGGTCGACGACCCGGGAGAGGAACGTCGACGCCGCGCCGGGGTGCACCTGCCAGAAGCCCCGGGCCGCGACGACGTACTCGCCCTCCCAGTCACCTTGTCGCACGAGCTCGCCGACGAGGCCGCCGACCGGTCCCTTCGGCGTCTCGGACCAGTCGGTGCCCTTTCCCTCGGCGCCGGCCGGGACCGGCACGAGCACCGGCTCGTCGGGGTGCACGGCATCGATG
>JAEXXY010000494.1 GCA_023451855.1 Actinomycetes bacterium | reverse complement strand
GCCCGGGGCCGCGCCCGGCGGCAGGCCCGCTGCCGGACGAGGTCGCGGCCGCGGCTCGCTGCGCATCTACCTCGGCGCCGCCCCCGGTGTCGGCAAGACGGTCGCGATGCTCGACGAGGCACACCGCCGCCTCGAGCGTGGCACCGACGTCGTCGTCGGCATCGTCGAGACCCATGGGCGGCCCCACACCGCGGCGCTCCTCGAGGGTCTGGAGGTGCTCCCCCGCCGCAACGTGGCCTACCGCGGCATCGTCGTGCCCGAGCTCGACGTCGAGGCCGTCCTCGCCCGACGCCCGCACGTCGTGCTCGTCGACGAGCTGGCACACACCAACGTCGGCCCGGCTGGCCGCGACGCGGGCGAGGGCGTCGGTGACGGCAACATGCTCGACGCGCCCACGGGCGTCGAGCACGAGAAGCGCTGGCAGGACGTCGAGACGATCCTCGAGGCCGGCATCGACGTGCTCTCCACCCTCAACATCCAGCACCTCGAGTCGCTCAACGACACCGTCGAGTCGATCACCGGGGTGCGCCAGCGCGAGACGGTCCCCGACGAGGTCGTCCGCCGCGCGGAACAGGTCGAGCTCGTCGACATGACGCCGGAGGCGTTGCGGCGCAGGCTTGCCCACGGAAACGTCTACGGGCCCGAGAAGGTCGACGCCGCGCTCGCCAACTACTTCCGCGTCGGCAACCTGTCGGCGCTGCGCGAGATCGCCCTGCTGTGGCTCGCCGACCGCGTCGACGAGGCGCTCGAGCGCTACCGGGCCGACGAGGGCATCGAGTCGCCGTGGCCGGCCCGCGAGCGCGTCGTCGTCGCACTGACCGGTGGGCCCGAGAGCGAGACGCTGCTGCGCCGTGGCGCCCGCATCGCCACGCGCGTGGCCGGCGGCGAGCTCATCGCCTGTCACGTCCGGTCCTCCGAGGGTCTCGCGACGACCGAACCCGGTGAGCTGGCCCGGCTGCGCCGCATCGCCCGCGACGTCGGCGCCGAGTTCCACGAGGTGTCGGGCACCGTCGTGCCGGAGGCGATCCTCGACCACGCCCGCGGCGTCAACGCCACCCAGATCGTCGTCGGTGTCAGCCGGCGCAGCCGCTGGCAGCAGGTGCTGCGCCCGAGCATCGCCTCGGAGGTCGCCGACGGCTCCGGCGACATCGACGTGCACCTCGTGTCGCACGAGCGGTCCAAGGTGGCCCGGCGGGCCGGACGCGTCGGGCGCACGTCCCGGCTGCCGCGGCGACGCGTCGCGGCCGGCTTCGTGCTCGCGAGCGTGTGCCTCGTCGCCCTCACCGCGGTGCTCGTCGCGACCCGCGAGGGCCACACGCTCTCGCTCGACCTGCTCCTCTACCTGGCGCTCACCGTGGCCTGCGCCCTCGTCGGCGGCATCTGGCCGGCCCTGTTCTGCGCCGTCGTCGGCTCGCTCGTCGTCAACTGGTTCTTCACCGAGCCCCGCGGCACGCTGACGATCAGCGACCCGCCCAACGCGCTCGCCCTGGCCGTGTTCGTCCTCGTCGCGATGGCTGTGTCGTCGGTCGTCAACCTCGTGGCGCGGCGCACCGAGCAGGCCCTGTCGGCCGAGCGCGAGTCGGCGGCGCTCGCCGCCCTGAGCCGTGACCTGCTCGCCGAGCCGCGTCCGCTGCCCGCCGTCCTCGAGCGTGCCCGCGACGCTCTCGGCATGCGCTCGGCGCTCCTCGCCCGTCTCGACGGCGGCGCCGCCGACGTGCGGAGCGCCACCGGACGCGTCCTCGCCTCGACCGACCCGGACCTGCCCGTCGGTGCCGCCCTGCCGGCCGGGCGCGTCTGGGCCCTCGACGTACCCGTCGACGACGGCGTCCACCTCCTGCTCGACGGCGAGCCCGTCGCGGCCGAGGACCAGCGCGTCCTCAACGCCTACGCGGCCCACGCGGCCATCCTCTACGGGCGGGAGCAGCTGGTCGAGGAGGCCCGTCGCGCAGCGGGACTCGCGCGAGACAACGCCGCCCGCACGACGCTGCTCGCCGCTGTGTCGCACGACCTTCGCACGCCGCTCGCGGGCATCAAGGCCGCCGTGTCGACGCTGCGCCAGACCGGCCTCGAGCTGCCACCCGAGGACGAGGCCGAGCTGCTCGAGTCCATCGAGGGTTCGACCGACCAGCTCGACGCCCTCATCGGCAACCTCCTCGACCTGTCGCGGCTGCAGACCGGAGCCCTCCGCCCGCACACCGACGCCGTCGACCTCGTCGACGCCGTCATCGCCGCGCTGCGCACGACCTCCGAGCCGGGACGCGTCGAGCTGGCCCTCGACCCCGACGTGCCCGCCGTCGCCGCCGACCCCGGACTGCTCGACCGCGTGCTGGCCAACATCCTGGAGAACGCCTTGCGGCACAGCAGGTCCGCGCCCGTCCGGGTCACCGCCGGGCGGATCCACGACACGGTGCAGCTGAGGGTCGTCGACCGCGGGCCGGGCGTCGCCGACGAGGACAAGGAACGCATCTTCGAGGCGTTCCAGCGAGTCGGTGACGCGCCGCGCGGCGAGGGCCTCGGGCTCGGCCTCGCGGTGGCGCGTGGTCTCATGAGCGTCATGCACGGCTCCCTCGTGCCCGAGGACACCCCGGGTGGTGGCCTGACCATGGTCGTCGAGCTTCCGGTCGAGGTGTCCGGCGCGGTGCCGGTCGAGGTGCCGGTCGAGGTGCCCGTCGAGCGGCCGTTCGAGCAGGCCGTCGAGGTGTCTGCGCCCGCAGCGGAGTCCGCCGGGTCCACCGCGCCGCGCACCGCCTCTCCCGAGAGTCACCGGCCCGACACGCCGCAGCCGCCCGACCGACCCGTGGCTCCCGTGCCCCGGACCGCCCGTCAGGAGGAGGCCCCGTGAGCCGCGTCCTCGTCGTCGACGACGACCCACGCCTGCGCCGCACCCTGTCCATCGCCCTGCGCGCGCACGGGCACGAGGTGCTCACCGCCGCCGACGGGCGCAGCGCCGTGCAGACCGCGCTCGAGGACTCCCCCGACGTCGTCATCCTCGACCTCGGGCTGCCCGACCTCGACGGCGTCGAGGTGCTCCAGCAGGTGCGCCGGGGTTCCGGGGTGCCGGTCATCGTCCTGTCGGCCCGGCACGAGTCCGACGACAAGATCGAGGCGCTCGACCTCGGCGCCGACGACTACGTGACCAAGCCCTTCGGCGTCGAAGAGCTGCTCGCCCGGGTCCGGGCCGCGGTGCGCCGCGCCGGCGAGGGCGGCCGGGCCATCGGCACTGTCGCCACCGACCGGTTCACCCTCGACTTCGCCGAGCGCCGGGCCACGGTCGAGGGCGACGACGTGCGCCTCACGCCCACCGAGTGGCGGCTGCTCGAGGCGCTGTGCCGCACGCCGGGCCACCTCGTGTCGCAGCAGGACCTGCTGCGCCAGGTGTGGGGCCCGTCGTACGGCCGCGAGTCGAACTACCTGCGGGTGTACGCCAACCAGCTGCGCCGCAAGCTCGAGCCCGACCCGGCGCGGCCGGTGCACCTCGTCACCGAACCCGGCCTCGGCTACCGCTTCCTCACCTGAGGACGGGCCGACTCCGGGTGCCGCAGCCTCAGTAGCGCTCGCGGCCGCCGCGGTCGGTCAGCTGCCAGGCGTCCTCGGACTCCTCGTCGTCCTCGTCAACGGTGGGCGTCATGTCGCCGGGCGACCACGCGGCCGTCGGCACGGCCGTCGTGTCCTCCTCGGCGTGGCGCCGCTCGCCGCGCTCGGCGACGATCGACGCGGTGCGCTGCGGGGCGAGCGGCTCGTCGTCGCCGCCGATGCCCGACGCGTCGAGCTCGACGGGCGGCGGGGCGTACGGCTCGTCATCCGCGGGCACGAGATCCTCGGCGTCGAGGTCCACGGCCGCGGCCGGCGTCGGCACGTCCTCGCCGCGCAGCAGCGCGAGGGTCGTCGGCAGGTCGTCGGGCCGCACGAGCACGTCGCGGGCCTTCGACCCCTCGCTGGGGCCGACGATGCCGCGCGACTCGAGCAGGTCCATGAGCCGGCCGGCCTTGGCGAAGCCGACGCGCAGCTTGCGCTGGAGCATCGAGGTGGAGCCGAACTGCGTCGTGACGACGAGCTCGGCCGCCTGCAGCAGCACGTCGAGGTCGTCGCCGATGTCGTCGTCGATCTGCTTCTTCGGCGCCACGACCGTGACATCCTCGACATAGTTGGGCTTGAGCTGGTCGGTGACGAACTTGACGACCTCGTGGATCTCCGACTCGTTGACCCACGCGCCCTGCACGCGCATCGGCTTGCTCGCACCCATCGGCAGGAAGAGCGCGTCACCCTGGCCGATGAGCTTCTCGGCGCCGGGCTGGTCGAGCACGACGCGGCTGTCGGCGAGCGAGCTCGTCGCGAACGCCATGCGCGAGGGCACGTTCGCCTTGATGAGGCCGGTGACGACGTCGACCGACGGACGCTGCGTGGCGAGCACGAGGTGGATGCCGGCGGCACGGGCCAGCTGGGTGATCCGCACGACCGACTCCTCGACGTCGCGCGGCGCGACCATCATGAGGTCGGCGAGCTCGTCGACGACGACGAGCAGGTAGGGGTAGGTCGTGATCTGCCGTTCGGAGCCCGGCAGCGGCTTGACCTTGCCGGCGCGCACCGCCTTGTTGAAGTCGTCGACGTGCTTGAAGCCGAACGCCGCGAGGTCGTCGTAGCGCTGGTCCATCTCCTTGACGACCCAGGCGAGGGCCTCGGCAGCCTTCTTCGGGTTGGTGATGATCGGCGTGATGAGGTGCGGGATGCCTTCGTAGGCCGTCAGCTCGACGCGCTTGGGGTCGACGAGGATCAGGCGCACCTCCTCCGGCGTCGAGCGCATGAGGATCGAGGTGATCATCGAGTTGACGAAGCTCGACTTGCCCGAGCCTGTGGCGCCGGCGACGAGCAGGTGCGGCATCTTCGCGAGGTTGGCGATGACGTACGCGCCCTCGACGTCCTTGCCGACGCCCATGACCATCGGGTGCTCGTTGCTGCGCGCCGTCTGGCTGCGCAGGACGTCACCGAGGGCCACGTTCTCGCGGTCGGTGTTCGGGATCTCGATGCCGATGGCCGACTTGCCCGGGATCGGGCTGAGGATGCGCACGTCGGCCGACGCCACGGCATACGCGATGTTCTTGGAGAGGGCGGTGACGCGCTCGACCTTGGTGCCCGAGCCGAGCTCGACCTCGTAGCGGGTGACCGTCGGGCCGCGGGTGAAGCCCGTGACGGCAGCGTCGATGTCGAACTGCTCGAACACGCCGGTGAGCGAGTCGACGACGGCGTCGTTGGTCTCGCTGCGGGTCTTGTGCGGCGATCCCGGCTTGAGCATCGCGGCGTCGGGCAGGCGGTAGGTGATGTCGCCGCCGAGGCTCAGCTGCTCGACGCGCGAGGGCATCTCGGACATCGGTGGCGGCACGAGCTCGGCCTTGGGCCCGATCTTGCTCGTGTCGGGGGCGCCGTGGGTCTTGGGGTCGGTGGCGTCGATCACCTTCTCCCCGCTCGGCCGCGGGGCCAGGACCCCGGGCGCGGTCGGACGCTTCTCGCCCGGCCGCAGACGCTTGGTGGGGGCGTCGTCGGCCTCCTTCTGGGCGGCCTGGCGGAACGCCTCGTCACCGTCGCGCTCGGAGAGGTCGACGGGCTTGCGGCGCGCGCGTTTGAGGGCGGCAGCCGGCGCGTCGGTGTCGGCGTCGACATCGGTCGGGTGGGTGCCGCGGTCGATGACGAGCGCCTTGAGCTGGCGCAGACGCGTCGGGACCATGTTGACCGGCGTCGCGGTGATGACGAGCAGCCCGAAGATGCCGAGGAGCACGAGCAGGGCCGTGGCGCCGTAGGGCGAGACGGCCGCGGCGACCGGGCTCGAGGCGAGGAAGCCGATGATGCCTCCGGCGGCCCGCATGCCGTCCGCGCCGTCGGGTGGGTTCGGGATGCCGTCGGCCAGGTGGGAGAGCCCGCACGCAGCGAAGGTCAGGGCGATGGTGCCGACGATGATCCGGTTGGTCGCGGCCTCGTCCTGGGGCGCGCGCAGCATCCGCAGCCCGAGCGCGAGGAGGACGAGCGGGACGGCGTAGGCGACGCGTCCGAACGTGCCGGCGAAGACGGCGTGGACCACCTCGCCGAACGAGCCCGTGACGCCCCACCACTCGCGGGCCGCGACGATGACGGCGAGGGCGATGAGGGCGAACCCGATGCCGTCGCGCTTGTGCTCCGGCTCGAGGTCTGCGGCGCTGTGGCCGACGCGGCGCACGGCGCCCCCGGCGAGGTGCGAGACGCCCATCCACGTGTTCCGCACGGCGTTGAACGGGAACGGCAGGCCGCCACCTCTGGCCTTGGTCTGGCCCTTGGTCTGGCCCTTGCGCGGGGCTGCCGGCTTGCGCTGCGCGGGGCGCGTCGACCGGGCCGCTGGCGGGCGCGACGACGTGCCCTTGGCGCGCGTGGCGGCTGCGGAGCTCGTGCGCTGGGTGGTGGATGGACGTGTCGCCATGTTGGCACCGTACGTCAGCGCACCGCTGAACTCACGCGTCACACGCGCACCACGGCGGATTCGCTCGCCGGCCGGTGACCGCGCGTCGGCCGGGGGTGTCTCAGATTCCGACACCCGACGCCCGGCCGGTGGACACCCGGACGGGTGCACGCCTATGGTCGTCGGCAGGTCAAGAGTGTCAGCGACAAGCCCCGGCTCGCTGGCCAGCAACCCTCCTCCGCGGTGGGGTGCT